>NZ_JAPCIZ010000093.1:0-12822 GCF_027707725.1 Aeromonas sp. QDB25
TGCACGGCGACAGCAGGGTGATGGTGGTGGTGTGTTTGGAGACAGCCAGTTTACCAGCACCCTGTCTGTCAACTTCCACTTTCCCAGGATCCCGCGAAGAACCTAAAAAAACCCCTGCCATGGCAGGGGTCGGACGGTATCCATGTCAGGAGATCAGAGCGTGACGGCCAGGCTCTCGACCGAGGCGGCGCTCGGGGTCACCAGTACGGGCACCGATTTGGAGGTGGGGGTGAAAGAGCCCTCCCCTATGCTCTCGATGGCCACCAGGGGGTTGGTCTCCGGGTAGTAGGCGGCGATGTTGCCTTTCGGGATCTCGTAGAAGATGACGCTAAAGCCCCGCACCACCCGCTCGCGCCCGTCGTTGCACACCGCACTCATGTCCACCCGCTGCTCCTCGGCGAGCCCCAGCCTCCTGGCATCCTCCTCGTTCATGAAGACCACGTTGCGTCGCCCCTTGATGCCGCGATAGCGGTCATCCATGCCATAGATGGTGGTGTTGTACTGATCGTGGGAGCGCAGGCTCTGAAGCAGCAGCACGGGCTGGTCCACCATCTGCTCCGCGTGGCTGGTGCACTCGGGCAGGATGGAGTCCGGCAAACGGCTCGCCCTGAATTCGGCGCGCCCGCTCGCGGTGTTCCAGCGCAGCAGGGCGGCGCTGTTCTCCAGATGGAAGCCGCAGGGCTCCTCGATGCGGCGGTTGAAGTCGCCAAAGCCCGCGATGGTCTCCTCGATGAGATCCCGCAGCAGCCCGTAGTCATCCCGCAGCGCCAGCCAGTCCACCCGATCGCTGCCAAGCGTTGCCTCGGCCATGCGAGCCACGATGTCTATCTCGGAGAGACAGAGCGGCGAGACCGGCTCGTTCATCCCGGTGGAGGCGTGCACCATGCTGAAGGTGTCCTCCACGGTGATCTTCTGCACCCCGGAGCGCTGCTGATCGAGCTCGGTACGGCCCAGGCAGGGGAGGATCAGGGCATCTTTTGACACCATGAGGTGGCTGCGGTTGAGCTTGGTGCTGATCTGCACGTTGAGCTCGCTCCTTCGCATCGCTTCATAGGTGAACTCGGTATCCGGCGCGGCGGCTGCCAGGTTGCCCCCAAGGCAGATGAGCACCTTGCTCTTGCCGCCATGAAGGGCTTTGAGGGCCTCGTAGACGTTGTGCCCCGGCGTGCGCTTGAAGCCCACCGGGAAGCGGCGCTCCAGGCGATCGAGGAAGGCGGCATTGGGTTTCTCGTTGATCCCCATGGTGCGGTTGCCCTGCACGTTGCTGTGACCGCGCACCGGACAGAGTCCGGCCCCCGGCTTGCCAATCTGGCCGCACATCAGGTGCAGGTTGACGATTTCGCGAATGGTGTCGACCGAATGCTTGTGCTGGGTGATCCCCATGGCCCAGCAGCTGATCACGCTCTCGCTGCTTGCGAAGATCTGCGCCGCCCGGGTGATCGCCTCCCGACCGAGGCCGGATTGCGCCTCGATCTGCGTCCACTCCGTGGCCTTCACCTGGGCCAGGTAGTCGTCAAAGTGCGCGGTGTGCTGCTCGATGAAGGCGAGATCGATGCGCCCCCCCTCCTCTTCCAGGATGTATTTCGCCATGCCGCGAATGGCCGCCATGTCACCGCCCAGCTTTGGCGTGAGGTACTGGTGGCTGATGGTGGTTGCCGCCGGGGTCAGTAGCTCCGCCGGGCTCTGGGGGCTTGCGAAGCGCTCGAGGGCCACCTCTTTGAGGTTGTTGAAGGTGACGATCTGGCACCCCTGGCGTGCCGCCTTGCGCAGGGCGTTCATCATGCGCGGGTGGTTGGTGCCCGGGTTCTGGCCAAAGACGAAGATGGCTTTGGCGGCGTCGAAATCATCGAGCACCACGGTGCCCTTGCCCACCCCGACGGACTGGATAAGCCCCACCCCGCTCGCCTCGTGACACATGTTGGAGCAGTCGGGGAAGTTGTTGGTGCCATAGAGACGGCCAAACAGCTGATAGAGGTAGGAGGCTTCGTTGCTGGCGCGTCCCGAGGTGTAGAACTCCACCTCGTCGGGGCTGGCCAGGCTCTTGAGTTTGTCGGCGATGAGGGCAAACGCCTGATCCCAGCTCACCGGCTCGTAGTGATCGGTGGCCGGGTTGTAGCGCAGGGGCTCCGTCAGTCGCCCCTGATATTCGAGCCAGTAGTCGCTCTGGGTGGCGAGACGGCGCACCGAATGCTCGGCGAAGAAATCGGCCCCCACCGTCTTGCCGGTGGATTCCCAGGCCACCGCCTTGGCGCCGTTCTCGCAAAACTGGAAGGCCCCCTGCTTGTTGTCACCCCAGGCGCAGCCGGGACAGTCAAAGCCGTCGGTCTGGTTGACCCGCAGCAGGTTCTTGATGTTCTGGCGGGTCTTCTGGCTGCGCAGCACCTGCTTGAAGGTGGACTGCAGGGAGGAAAAGCCGCCGGCCTTGGCCGGTTTTTCAATATGACTGGACATGGGAGTCTCCAACGTGATCCTGGGCGCGGGGGCTGGCATAGCAGACCGGGGCATCGGATCGGGGCACATGGATCAGGGTCAGGTTGTACTTCAGGGCCAGTCGCACCGCGAGCTGACTGGGGGAAGCAAGGCTGATGAGGTGAGCGGCGCCAAATTGCACCGCCTTGTGAATGAGTTCGCTGCCGCAGCGGCTGGTGATCACCAGGGTGGCGGCCTGCACCGGCTGGCGCAGCTGCATGCCGATGAGCTTGTCCAGGGCGTTGTGCCGCCCTATGTCCTCCCGGCAGGCCAGGATCTCGCCGCGATCATCCAGCGCCAGGGCGGCATGAAGGGCGCCGCTCTGGCGGGCCTTGCTCTGCCAGGGGACGATGCGCTCCCGCAGATCCTGCAAAGAGGCGGTGTCGAAGGGGGCACCCGGGGTCAGCGGGGTGAGCACGGGCAACGCATGTTCGATGGCCTCCACCCCGCAGATGCCACAGCCGCTGGCACCGGCCAGGCGGCGCTTGCGCTGGCCAAGCATTGCTAGACAGCGGTTGGCGATGGTGACATCGAGCACGATGCCGTGCTCGGACGGGGTGATCTGGATATCGTGTACATCGTGGTTGCCCCCGATGATCCCCTCGCCAAACAGAAAACCGATAGCGAAATCGTCGAGATCGTCCGGGGTGGCCATCATGACGGCATGGTTGATGCCGTTGATGTTGACTGACACGGCCACCTCCTCCACCAGCTCATCCAGACTGGGCAACCGTGAATTGAAAGGGATCATGCGAGACGCTTATAAGCTGTATTCGGGCCTCAAGTTTAGATAAGCCGCCGCGCCAAAACCAATGAAACAAATCTATTCACCAATAGATAACTTCTATTGCTATCGGGATGTCGATTGATTAAATTTGTCGCTCATTGCCTTTGCCTGCTGCCATTACCACGATGAATATCAAGCAGTTGCACTATTTCTACGAGCTGGCCCAGCACCGTCACTTCGCCAAGGCGGCCAAGGCTTGCTTCATCACCCAGCCGACCCTGTCAGCCAGCATCACCGCCCTGGAGAAGTCACTTGGCACCGAACTGGTGGTGCGCAACAGCCAGTTCGTGGCCCTGACCCAGGCGGGGGAAGTGGTGCTGCACCACGCCGAGCGGATGCTGCAGGAGCAGGATGCCATGCGCCAGGAGCTGAGCCTCTTTCGGGGCGGGCTGTCGGGAGCGCTGCGCATCGGCGTCGTGCCCCAGTCGAGCATCGACATCATGCCGCTGCTCAAGGGGTTCAACGACGCCTACCCCAAGGTGGGCCTGCACCTCTGCGTGATGACCCATGCCACCCTGATGGAGCAGCTGGATCTGCATCGCATCGACATCGGGCTCGGCTTTGACGAGTTGCTTACCGAGCATCAGCGCCGGGCCCTCGACGTCCAGCTTCGCCACCCCAACCCCATGGCCCTGCTGGGCCCCCTGCCTGCCCACTGCGCCCCGACCGGGCCGCTGACCCTGGCGGACCTGCAAGATCTCCCCCTGATCCTGCCAAGCACCACCATGCAGTTTCGCCGCTACCTGGACGAGGCCGCCGCCCGCCAGCAGATCAGCCTGCGGGTGGTGCTGGAGACCGACTCCCTGTTCCACCTGGTCAACGGGGTGAGCCACGGCCTGGGCTGCGCCGTGGTCAGCGCCGGCATCGCCGCCACCGCCCAGCATCTCTTCAAACTGCCCTGCCACCCCTTGAGCGATGCGAGCGCAGGCACCATCGCCTTCATCACCCGAAAACACAGTGTCACCCCCGCCATGAAGGCGTTTCTCGCCAAGGCAAGGGCATGAAAAAGGCAGCCCACGGGGGCTGCCTGCACTGATCAAGGGGGGAACTTGCGCCTCTCCTCGCGTCAGCCTGCCCCTTGCTGTTTGTCCAGCGCCGCGATGAAGGCGCTCGCCAGGGCGTGGTCGGAGAAGGGATTCTGGCCTGTGATGAGCTCGCGATCGATCACAACGCCAGGCTGCCAGGGTGCCACGAACTGCATGCTGCCGCCGGCCTGGGCCACGGCCTTCGCCGGGTAGTAGCGCAGCTTGTCACCCCCAAGGGAGCCTTCAAACACCGCCTCTTCCTTGTCGGAGAAGATGGTCATCCTGTAACCGTCGTAGATCCACTCTCTGGCGCCGTCTGCCTTGCCTGCAATGACCGACTGCTCGAACCCGGCCGGATCCGCCTGCGCCGCCAGCAGCGCGATGGGGCCATGGCAGATGGCGGCCGTGGGTTTGTGGTTGTCATGGAAGTGGCGAAGCAGGGTCCCCACCTCGGGATCCTTGGCAAGATCGATGAGGGGTGCGTGGCCGCCGGGAATGAAGAGGCCGGCATAGCGCTCGGGACCGGATGCCAGCACCTCCCTCAGGGAGAGCACCTTGCCGGCGCCAAGCAGCCCCTCCACGACGGCGCCGATGCGCACCATCTCCTGCGGGTTGCCACCAAAGTACTGGGGATCGACGGAGTGCGTGTCGACAACGGGCCGGTTCCCTCTCGGGGTCACCGGGGTCAGGGTATAACCGGCCTCCAGCAGGGCGGCGGCAGGCACCCCCAGTTCATTCTGGTAGAAGCCGGTGGTCAGGCTCTTGCCCCCTTGCAGCGGCAGTTCGGTCTCGCTCGAGAGCAGCACCAGGATCTCGCCTTTCGGGGCGGCGCTGGCCGCAGCGGAGGTCGCCAGCAGCAGTGAGGCCAGCACGGCCTTGAGGGTGTTCTTCATCGTGATCTTCCTTTTGATGGCAGTGATCGATCGGTCGGCCACCGGGCCGCCCTCGATGAGCAATTTACTGATTACCCACGGACGAATAAACTCACTCCATTGAACTTGATTATTTACATAGATGAACATATGTCCCGTGCCTTCGACCCCGTCCAGCTCGGCACCATAGAGCTCTTTTGCAAGGCAGCCGAACTTGGCAGCTTTACCGCCACGGCTCAGGTACTGGGGGTAACGCCCGCCTCGGTGAGCCGCTCCATCCAGCGTCTCGAGGCCAGGCTCGGCGTCAAACTCTTCCATCGCACCACCCGCAGCGTGCGCCTCACCCATGACGGGGAGCTCTATCGGGAGCAGTGCCAGCAGGCCCTCGAGCAGATCGCCGAGGCCGAGCGGGCCATCACCGGTCGCCAGCGCCACCCCAAAGGAGTGCTGCGCATCAGCGTGGGCACCGTCTATGCCCACCACCGTCTGGTACCCCTGCTGCCAGGCTTCATGGCCGCCTATCCCGAGGTCGAACTGGAGCTCAATGTCTCCAACAGGAACATCGACTTCGTGGAGGATGGTTACGATCTGGCCATCCGGCTGGGGGAGCCGCGCGATGGGCGGATCATCGCCCGCAAGCTGGAGGATGCCAGCCTCGGGGTCTTCTGCGCCCCCGATTATGTCGCCCGCCGCCCCGCGCCAACCTCCCTGGAAATGCTGTCGCAACATGATCTGATCCAGTTCATCACCCCGAGCACGGGTCGCCCCTTCCCCTGGCAGTTTGTGGATGAGCAGGGATCCCCTGTCGATCTCCATCTGCACAGCCGCCAGCGGGTGCTGGACGACGTGCTGGCGGGCCTGGGCTGGGCGGTGGCAGGGGGCGGCCTGTTCCAGATCTACCATTTCGTGGCGGCCGAGGCGCTGTTGCAAGGCAAGCTGATCGAGGTGATGACCCCCTTTGCGGGGCGATCCCGCCCCTTCTACGCCCTCTATCCACAGCACCGTCACCTCTCGGCCCGGGTCCGGGCCTTCGTGGATTATCTGCTGGCAGCGGTGCGCCCAGAGGGGTCGCCTGTGCCAGGGGCATATCCCCCTCTTCGTTGACGAGGGCCCCTCATCTGCGTGCCTGCGCCCCCGATACCGGGGGCAAAAAGCAGGTGGCACTCTGGACACAATAGTTGCCTAATTAAATAAATATGCATAAAAATCAATACAGGCAGGGCTCGATATATGAACTCTTCTGCTGTTTGTATGAAGCATCGTGCTGCTGAAAATTTTCTGTGAGCCACCTCCCGCCGTTTAATTCAAGAGCCTATAACCTTGACCCGTACAATAAAAACCTGACGTGTTCCGGTTTATTTCACCATGCATCACAAAGGAGTGTCATATGTATAAAAAAGTGAAACTGGCGAGCATTATCAGCACCCTTATTCTCTCGGCCACTGCATATTCTGCAGAGATGACCGTGGGCTTTTCTCAAATTGGTTCTGAATCCGGGTGGCGAGCTGCAGAAACATCGGTCGCCAAGAGCGAGGCCCAAAAACGCGGTATCATCCTGAAAATTGCCGATGCCCAGCAGAAACAGGAGAACCAGATCAAGGCCATTCGCTCCTTTATTGCCCAGGGGGTGGATGCCATCTTTATTGCCCCCGTGGTACAGACTGGCTGGGAGCCGGTATTGCAGGAGGCGAAAGAGGCCGAGATCCCGGTCTTCCTGCTGGATCGCAATATCACGGTAAAAGATGACGGTCTCTTCATGACCGGGGTCGCCGCCGACAGCGTCCACGAAGGGGAAGTGGCAGCCCAGTGGCTCATCAAGCAGCAGGATGGCAAACCGTGCAACGTGGTGGAATTGCAGGGCACGGTGGGTGCCAGCGTGGCGCTGGATCGCAAGAAGGGCTTCCTCGACACCGTCTCAGCCGTGCCCACCATCAAGATCATCCGCACCCAGTCCGGCGATTTCACCCGCAGCAAAGGCAAGGAAGTGATGGAGAGCTTCATCAAGGCGGAAAATAGCGGCAAGAATATTTGTGCCGTCTACGCCCATAACGATGACATGGCCATCGGCGCCATCCAGGCCATTAAAGAGGCCGGGCTGAAACCGGGCAAGGATATCAAGATCATCTCCATCGATGGCGTGCCGGATATTTTCAAGGCGATGATCGCAGGCGAAGCCAATGCCTCGGTGGAGCTCACGCCGAATATGGCGGGACCGGCCTTCGATGCCCTGCTGGCCTATAAGAAAGATGGCACCCTGCCCCCCAAACATATCAAGACGGAGTCCAAACTGTTTGAGCCCGGGAGTGCCGAGGCGCAGCTCGAGCTGAAAAAAGACATGGGTTATTAATCCCGCTCCCCCGCCAGACTGTCACATAGCGCGCCATATAAGTGATTGAACTTGTATGGCGCGCTATATCGGAGAGCCAATGTTCATGTCAGAGAACACTCACGATGTCGTATTGAATGCCCGCGGAATATGCAAGACGTTTCCCGGAGTACGAGCCCTGCATCAGGTGGACTTCTCCCTGCGCCGGGGAGAGATCATGGCGCTGCTCGGCGAGAACGGGGCCGGCAAGTCCACGTTGATCAAGACCCTCACCGGTGTCTATCAGCGAGACGCCGGCCGTATCGAACTCGATGGCGTCCCCATCTCCCCGACGGACACCGCCCATGCCCAGCGTCTGGGGATAGGCACCGTCTATCAGGAGGTCAACCTGCTGCCGAACATGTCGGTGGCGGACAACCTCTTCATCGGCCATGAGCCCCGCCGTTTCGGCTTCATCGACCGGGACGCGATGACCCGGCAGGCCAGCGCCATCATGGCCAGCCACGGCTTCGAGATGGATGTCACCCTGCCCCTCGACCACTACTCGGTCGCCATGCAGCAGATCGTGGCCATCGCCCGGGCGGTGTCACTCTCCGCCAGGATCCTGATCCTGGACGAGCCCACCGCGAGCCTGGATGCCAGCGAAGTCCAGATGCTCTTCTCTCTCATGACGCGCCTGCGGGATCAGGGGGTGAGCCTCATCTTCATCACCCATTTTCTCGATCAGGTCTACGCCATCAGCGATCGCATCACAGTGCTGCGCAACGGCGAGCTGGTCGACACCCGCGACACCCAGGCACTGCCACAACTGGAGCTGGTCAAGATGATGCTGGGACGCGAGCTGGACGACAATGCCCTCAAGCGGGCGGGCAAGACACGGCGCAGCAACCAGCCCATGGTGTCGTTCAGGGACTATGGCAAGCGGGGAGTCATCGCCCCCTTCAGTCTCGACGTCATGCCCGGGGAGATAGTGGGTCTCGCCGGCCTGCTCGGGTCCGGTCGTACCGAGACCGCCGAGCTGATGTTCGGCATAGTGCCGAGCGACAGCGGCGAGTGCCGGGTGCGGGACAAGCCGGTGACCATCCGCTCTGCACGCCAGGCGGCCGCCAACGGCTTTGGTTTCTGCCCGGAGGATCGCAAGAGCGCCGGCATCATCGCCTCGGCCTCGGTGCGGGAGAACATGGTGCTGGCCCTGCAAGCCCAGCGGGGCTGGTTGCATCCCCTGTCTCGCAAGGAACAGGACGAGATCACCGCCCGCCTCATCGAGCAGTTGGCCATCAAGACCCCGGGACCAGAGCAGCCCATCCAGTTTCTCTCCGGGGGCAACCAGCAAAAGGTGCTGCTCGCCCGCTGGCTGCTCACCAAACCCCAGTTCCTGATCCTGGACGAGCCCACCCGGGGCATCGACGTGGGGGCCCACGCCGAGATCATCCGCCTCATCGAATCCCTCTGCGCCAACGGGCTGGCCCTGCTGGTCATCTCCTCCGAGCTCGAGGAGCTGGTGGGCTATGCCGATCGGGTGATCGTCCTTCGTGACAGAAAACAGGTGGCAGAGCTTGCGACGGACGCCCTGAGCGTCCCTGCCATCATGAACGCCATTGCATGTGAGGCCTGATATGACGTCATCCATCCTCCCCCTCACCAAGGGGTCGCGCACCCGCAGAGAGTGGCCCACGGGCTCGGCCCAGTGCGCCGCCCTGGTGTGCGTACTGCTCATCAATGCCCTGGTCGCCGACAACTTCTTCGCCATCCACATCCAGGATGGGCGGCTGTTTGGCAGCCTCATCGACATCCTCAACCGCTGTGCCCCGGTGGCCCTGCTCTCCCTCGGCATGACGCTGGTGATCGCCACCGGCGGCATCGACCTGTCGGTGGGAGCCGTCATGGCCATCAGCGGGGCCACCATGGCCAGCCTGGCCACCGGCGGTCACAGCCTGCCGGTCATCTTCGCCGCCGTCATCGGGGTGGGCCTTCTGTGCGGCCTGTGGAACGGCCTGCTGGTGGCGGTGTTCAAGATCCAGCCCATCGTCGCCACCCTGATCCTCATGGTGGCGGGCCGGGGCATCGCCCAGCTCATCACCGAGGGGCAGATCATCACCTTCAACAACGACGCACTCGCCTGGATCGGCAGCGGCTCCCTCTTCTATCTGCCCACCCCGGTCATCATCACCCTGGGCATGGCGCTGCTGCTCTGGCTGCTGACCAAGCGCACCGCCCTCGGCCTCTTCATCGAAGCGGTGGGGATCAACATCAAGGCCGCCAAGAACGCCGGGCTCAACACCCCCATGGTGGTGATCGCCACCTACCTGTTGAGCGGCATGATGGCCGCCGTCGCCGGCATGATAGTCGCCGCCGACATCCGGGGTGCCGATGCCAACAACGCCGGGCTCTGGCTCGAGATGGACGCCATTCTGGCGGTGGTGATAGGAGGCACCTCCCTGATGGGGGGGCGCTTCAACCTCGCCCTCTCCCTGATCGGCATACTGATCATCCAGGGGGTGAACACCGGGATCCTGCTCTCCGGCTACCAGCCCCAGTGGAACCAGATCGTCAAGGCCCTGGTGGTGCTGGCGGTGCTGGTCATGCAGTCACCGGCCCTCAACCACCTCTTCCAGCGAGGGACTCGCCATGTTTAAACGCAACCTCCCCCTGATGGTGACCATCATGGTCTTCGTGCTGGGCTATCTGCTCTGCCTGGCCTCCTTCCCAGCCTTCATGTCCACCCGCATCATCTGCAACATCCTGACGGACAACGCGTTTCTGGGAATTGTGGCGGTGGGCATGACCTTCGTCATCCTCTCGGGGGGCATCGATCTGTCGGTGGGGGCCGTCATCGCCTTCACCGGCGTGCTGCTGGCAACGCTCATCGGGAAGCTGGGCGTCAGCCCCGTGCTGGCCATCCCTCTGGTACTGGTGCTCGGAGCAGGCTTTGGCGCCCTCATGGGCTGGCTGATCGACACCCTGAAGATCCCCGCCTTCATCATCACCCTGGCGGGCATGTTCTTCCTGCGGGGGGCCAGTTTTCTCATCTCCGAGCAGTCCCTGCCCATCGATCATCCCACCTTCACCTACCTGTCGAGCCTGTCGTGGAAGATACCGGGGGGCGGTCGCCTGAGCCTGCTGGCCCTCATCATGCTGGCGGTGGTGGTCTTCGGCATCCTGCTCGCCAACCGCACCCGCTTTGGCAACAACGTTTACGCCATCGGCGGCAACGCCACCTCGGCGGCCCTGATGGGGATCTCGGTGCGCCACACCACCATTCGCATCTACCTGCTCTCCACCACCCTGGCGACCCTGGCAGGCATCGTGTTCGCGCTCTATACCTCGGCGGGCTATCCGCTCGCCGCCGTCGGGGTGGAGCTCGATGCCATCGCCGCCGTGGTCATTGGCGGCACCCTGCTGAGCGGCGGGGTGGGTACCGTCTTCGGCTCCCTGTTCGGGGTGCTGATCCAAGGGTTGATCCAGACCTACATCAACTTCGACGGCACCCTCAGCTCCTGGTGGACCAAGATCATCATCGGCCTGCTGCTGTTCAGCTTCATCGCCCTGCAGCGCCTGCTGATCCTGGTCTCGGAACACCGCAAGGCCAACAAGCCAGGTCCCTTCAAGCGCCAGGTTGCCGCCCAGCCCGAGTGAGGTATCAGCAAGACTCTGGTAGCAGAAGATAACGCGGGCAAGGCGCTCCCGTGCGCCCTCCCCGCCTGGCCATAGCAGGTCCGGCGCAGAGGATGGGGAGGCAGCGGGGGCGCTCACAGGGCCCGCCCCCAGCCTCCCGCACGCCCCTTTGAGGGGTGACACCGTCTTTGGAGGGCACTCAGGTCAATCGCGCCACCAGGGGCTGCCCTCATGGGGGCTCAGCACCTCCAGAGGCTCCCCCATGAGAGGCGTGGTCAGAGGTATCTGTTGCTCGGCAGCCAGTCGGGCAATCTGCTCAAGCGGGTCGTTCCAGCGGTGCATGGCCAGATCGAAGGTGCCGTTGTGCACCGGATAGAGCCATTTCCCCCCGAGATCGTGAAACGCCTGCGCCGTCTGCGCCGGGAGCATGTGCACCAGCTCCCAGCGCTTGTCGTAGGCCCCGGTCTCGAGGAAGGTCACGTCGAACGGACCGTAGCGCCTGCCAATCTCCTTGAAACCGTCGAAGTAGCCGCTGTCACCGCTGAAGAAGAGGTTGACCCCCTCGCCGCGAATGACCCAGGAGGCCCAGAGGGTCTGGTTGCCGTCCCCGAGGCCACGGCCGGAGAAATGCTGGGCCGGGGTCGCTACCAGGGTGACACCGCCCACCCGGGTCTGCTGCCACCAGTCCAGTTCGCGGATCTTCTCCTTCGCAATTCCCCAGGCCATGAGGCGCGCCCCCACCCCGAGGGGCGTGATGAAGTGGCCGACCTTCTCCTGCAGCGCCAGTATGGCCCCGTGATCGAGATGGTCGTAGTGATCATGGGAGAGGATCACCCCCTCGATGGGAGGCAGCGCCTCCAGGGTGATGGGCGGCTGATGCCAGCGCTTGGGGCCGAACCACTGCACCGGTGAGGCACGCTCGCTGAACACGGGATCCGTCAGCCAGAACGTGCCCTGCAACTTCAGCAGCAGAGTGGAGTGGCCGAGGCGCCACACGCTGTTGTCCGGCGCCGCGATGAGCCCCTCCCGGGTCATGACCTGTACCGGAATGGCGCGATCCGGCACCGTGCCCTCAGGCTTGGCGAACAGGAAGTCCCACCAGAGCCTGACCCCTTCCCAGAGGCTTCGCGCCTGGGGTGTCACGGCATTGTTGAACCGGCCCCCCTGATATTGCGAAGAGTCCGGGTGTTCGGGCAGACCCGGTTTGAGTAGAGATGCGATCATGCCAATCATCAGGGCTCCTTTGAGCAACCACAGAAAACGGTGCCCCTCAGGGGCGCGAAAAGAGGCTGACGGGTCTGCATTCATGACACGCCTGTCAGCCTGGTCTCTGGTGAGTCGGGAGCAACCCCTGCACGGGGCCGCACCTTCCATAAAACAGAACGGGAGAGTCGCACGGTATGAAACCGGTGCCCGGCGTCTTCAGCAACGGCAAGATAGCCTGCCCGGGCTCCCGCCACCAGAGGAGTTCGCGTTGCCGCGTGGCCCCGGCATGGTGTCGCATCAAGCGCATGGCCTCACCTGCTCTGCCGGCGCCAACAAAAGGAGGCGTCAGATGGCGTACTGCAAGAGCTTGCAGTGCTGAAAGTCAGAAGATGGCTGGGCCATAGAGGCCACGGGGTAATCCCCCCATTTTTTGGAGCACTCAAAAGTAGAGGTCATGCGGCCTGTGCCAAGCGCTGTTTCGGCGTGTAGCCGCCCAGCGCCATATTGGGCCGCTCATGGTTA
>NZ_JAPCIZ010000094.1:0-12424 GCF_027707725.1 Aeromonas sp. QDB25
TGTTGCACAGCGAGCAGCCCAAACCATCCGTTCGGCGCTGGCCCAGCTCGGGCAACAACCCGCGATGGGGCGTCCTATTGAAGGGCTCCCGGAGGTGTTCCGCGAGTGGGTCATCCCCTTTGGGGACAGTGGTTATCTGGCGCGTTACCGCCTAGAGGGCGAAACCGTAGTGATCTTGGCTCTGCGTCACCAGCGCGAAGCCGGGTTTATTTAGGGAGGCGTAATGGGCTCCGGAAGCCTCTTTGCCGCCCACCCAATAGGTGTAGCCCGCGTCCCAGTAACCGGAAAGGTGCCCCGTGCCGCTGTCGAACCAGCGCGCTTCCCAGGGCTTTGACGCACCGATGCGCAACGTGGCGCCGCCCTGGCCCGTGGCGCCCACCGCGGCAGACAATTCTGCACCAACGGCGGGCGTGGCAAGCAAGGCCGCAGCCAGTGCGCCGGCCGGCAAGGATCTCAACAACATGATTTGTTTCCTCATGAAAAACAGATGACAACACTTCATGCTTCGGGATCGGCGCTGGCGGCAGCTGGCGCCACTGACGCCGTGTGCCAGCCGCCGCCCAATGCCCGGTACAGATCGATCTCGCTATTGAGCTGCGCCAGCTGATTCAATACCAGCTGCTGCTGCGAGCTGAACAGCAGGCGTTGCGCGTCCAGTACGGCCAGATAGCTGTCGACGCCTTCCCGGGGTTCTAGGGATTTTCCGTCCAAAAACGACAAAGTGCTCTGGAGGCCACGCCGTCCGCGGCCTCCAGAGGGGTATTACTTTTTTGGCGCTTCACATAGCCAGTCACAATAAATCAATCACTTAGCAGTCTGAATGTCGCATTTGGACGGAAAATCCCTAGAACCCCATAGACGGCCGCCCTGGACCTCGCCCGCGAGCGCCAGGCGCACGAGGCCGGCGCGCGGACCCGCGCCACGGCCCACGAGCGGACGCCGCAGCAGGAGCGCCAGAAGGCCGCCAGAGAGGCCGAGCGCGGCCGTGAGGCTTGGACGCTAGGGCAGGGCATGAAAAAGCCCGTAGCGGGCTGCTACGGGCGTCTGACGCGGTGGAAAGGGGGAGGGGATGTTGTCTACATGGCTCTGCTGTAGTGAGTGGGTTGCGCTCCGGCAGCGGTCCTGATCAATCGTCACCCTTTCTCGGTCCTTCAACGTTCCTGACAACGAGCCTCCTTTTCGCCAATCCATCGACAATCACCGCGAGTCCCTGCTCGAACGCTGCGTCCGGACCGGCTTCGTCGAAGGCGTCTATCGCGGCCCGCAACAGCGGCGAGAGCGGAGCCTGTTCAACGGTGCCGCCGCGCTCGCCGGCATCGCTGTCGCCGGCCTGCTCCTCAAGCACGGCCCCAACAGTGAAGTAGCTGATTGTCATCAGCGCATTGACGGCGTCCCCGGCCGAAAAACCCGCCTCGCAGAGGAAGCGAAGCTGCGCGTCGGCCGTTTCCATCTGCGGTGCGCCCGGTCGCGTGCCGGCATGGATGCGCGCGCCATCGCGGTAGGCGAGCAGCGCCTGCCTGAAGCTGCGGGCATTCCCGATCAGAAATGAGCGCCAGTCGTCGTCGGCTCTCGGCACCGAATGCGTATGATTCTCCGCCAGCATGGCTTCGGCCAGTGCGTCGAGCAGCGCCCGCTTGTTCCTGAAGTGCCAGTAAAGCGCCGGCTGCTGAACCCCCAACCGTTCCGCCAGTTTGCGTGTCGTCAGACCGTCTACGCCGACCTCGTTCAACAGGTCCAGGGCGGCACGGATCACTGTATTCGGCTGCAACTTTGTCATGCTTGACACTTTATCACTGATAAACATAATATGTCCACCAACTTATCAGTGATAAAGAATCCGCGCGTTCAATCGGACCAGCGGAGGCTGGTCCGGAGGCCAGACGTGAAACCCAACAGACCCCTGATCGTAATTCTGAGCACTGTCGCGCTCGACGCTGTCGGCATCGGCCTGATTATGCCGGTGCTGCCGGGCCTCCTGCGCGATCTGGTTCACTCGAACGACGTCACCGCCCACTATGGCATTCTGCTGGCGCTGTATGCGTTGGTGCAATTTGCCTGCGCACCTGTGCTGGGCGCGCTGTCGGATCGTTTCGGGCGGCGGCCAATCTTGCTCGTCTCGCTGGCCGGCGCCACTGTCGACTACGCCATCATGGCGACAGCGCCTTTCCTTTGGGTTCTCTATATCGGGCGGATCGTGGCCGGCATCACCGGGGCGACTGGGGCGGTAGCCGGCGCTTATATTGCCGATATCACTGATGGCGATGAGCGCGCGCGGCACTTCGGCTTCATGAGCGCCTGTTTCGGGTTCGGGATGGTCGCGGGACCTGTGCTCGGTGGGCTGATGGGCGGTTTCTCCCCCCACGCTCCGTTCTTCGCCGCGGCAGCCTTGAACGGCCTCAATTTCCTGACGGGCTGTTTCCTTTTGCCGGAGTCGCACAAAGGCGAACGCCGGCCGTTACGCCGGGAGGCTCTCAACCCGCTCGCTTCGTTCCGGTGGGCCCGGGGCATGACCGTCGTCGCCGCCCTGATGGCGGTCTTCTTCATCATGCAACTTGTCGGACAGGTGCCGGCCGCGCTTTGGGTCATTTTCGGCGAGGATCGCTTTCACTGGGACGCGACCACGATCGGCATTTCGCTTGCCGCATTTGGCATTCTGCATTCACTCGCCCAGGCAATGATCACCGGCCCTGTAGCCGCCCGGCTCGGCGAAAGGCGGGCACTCATGCTCGGAATGATTGCCGACGGCACAGGCTACATCCTGCTTGCCTTCGCGACACGGGGATGGATGGCGTTCCCGATCATGGTCCTGCTTGCTTCGGGTGGCATCGGAATGCCGGCGCTGCAAACAATGTTGTCCAGGCAGGTGGATGAGGAACGTCAGGGGCAGCTGCAAGGCTCACTGGCGGCGCTCACCAGCCTGACCTCGATCGTCGGACCCCTCCTCTTCACGGCGATCTATGCGGCTTCTATAACAACGTGGAACGGGTGGGCATGGATTGCAGGCGCTGCCCTCTACTTGCTCTGCCTGCCGGCGCTGCGTCGCGGGCTTTGGAGCGGCGCAGGGCAACGAGCCGATCGCTGATCGTGGAAACGATAGGCCTATGCCATGCGGGTCAAGGCGACTTCCGGCAAGCTATACGCGCCCTAGGAGTGCGGTTGGAACGTTGGCCCAGCCAGATACTCCCGATCACGAGCAGGACGCCGATGATTTGAAGCGCACTCAGCGTCTGATCCAAGAACAACCATCCTAGCAACACGGCGGTCCCCGGGCTGAGAAAGCCCAGTAAGGAAACAACTGTAGGTTCGAGTCGCGAGATCCCCCGGAACCAAAGGAAGTAGGTTAAACCCGCTCCGATCAGGCCGAGCCACGCCAGGCCGAGAACATTGGGGTTCTAGGGATTTTCCGTCCAAAAACGACAAAGTGCTCTGGAGGCCACGCCGTCCGCGGCCTCCAGAGGGGTATTACTTTTTTGGCGCTTCACATAGCCAGTCACAATAAATCAATCACTTAGCAGTCTGAATGTCGCATTTGGACGGAAAATCCCTAGAACCCCGCTCACCTCGCTTTGGTGCACACGAGTATTGAGCATAGTCGAGATTGGTGCAGATCACTTCTGATATTGAACTGTCAGGAGCTGGCTGCACAACAGCCATTACGCCCAATCAACTGGTGCAGTCGTCTTCTGAAAATGACAAATGCACTAAAGTTGAGGAACTATTTAAAACAGACTTAAGGGTGACGTCGATGTTCATTCGCGCTTATCTGCGAGCCTCCACTGCCGATCAAGACGCTGAGCGCGCCAAGGAGCAGTTGGTGACCTTTGCCCGGGAGCATGGCCACCAGATCGCCTCTTTTTATGTTGAGAACGAATCCGGGGCTACGCTGGCCCGGCCCGAGCTGATGCGGCTTATCCGCGATGCTGGGCCCCGAGACATTGTTCTGGTGGAACAGATTGACCGCCTTGCCCGTTTAACCCAGGGCGACTGGCAGACGTTGAAGGCGCGCTTGGCGCAGAAGCAACTGGCCATCGTTTCCCCCGAGCTGCCAACCTCCTGGGTGGCATTACAGGGTGACAGCGGCTCCGATTTCACCAGCGCCATCTTGCAGGCCGTCAACGGAATGCTGTTGGATATGCTGGCCGCCGTGGCCCGCAAGGACTACGACGACAGGCGGCGCCGGCAGCGGCAAGGCATTGCCAAAGCCAAAGAGGAGGGCAAATACCGTGGTAGGCAGAAGGATGAGAAGAAGCGTCAACACATCGCCAGGCTGTTGGTGACAGGACACAGCTATTCAGCAATTCAGGAGATGCTTGGCTGCTCTCGGCACCTTATCGCCAGTGTGGCCAAGGAAGCGCGCAGTCAGTTCCAGAAGTAGTACTTTTTGATGACCGGCCCACCCTTGCGCTGTGGGCGAGGGCTTGCCTTGAGGGTTTTCACCGACCAGATAAGCGAGATGCTCAGCGCTGTGAACAGCCCGGCGGGCCAATGCCAGCAGGTGAGGGCGGCAAGGGCCAGTAGCAGCAGCCTGGCCGTGATGGGCCGCCTGGTAGCCCATGCCAGTATTGGCCAGCACCAATACACCAGAGGCAGGCAGATCAGCAGCCAAGCGAATAGCGTGTTACCCAGTGCCATCAAGCCCAGTACCACAACCGCCATCAGGCCGATATCAGCGATCGGTTTCATGGTGCCGCTCTTGTGCGTGGGCCTTGTAGCTATACAGGCTCCACACAAATACCAGGGTGAAGAAGGCCAGCAAGCCCACCATCCCCCAACTGAACGCATCCATCAAAACGCTCCACCAATGAACATAATTTCAGCATGGCACCGAAGGCGTTGGTGTTCAAACAACTTATTGAAAATGTTGAGTTTGTTCGTTCGTGACAAAGTTGGAACTATGGAATCCAGTGGCTTATTGACCAGTGGAATCAGCGCCCTCATCCCCGGCCAATCCCTGTCCAGTTCCCCTCCACATAACTATCTATCTGGAATCTTGGTGCGGATATTCCAGATAGTGGAAAGTCGGTTCAGAACGTGCCCCTGGAATCTTGATAAGGGCTTTCCTATCTATCTGGAATGTTAGGGGCGGGCTTCCCTATTGAAACCCGCTACCTTGGCCACTCCAAGCTGCGGGGTGGAAAGCAGGCGCGATGATTCCTATCTATCTGGAATAATGGTTTGCTCTTTCACACGGTGAGCAGCTGATGTGCCATCCCATCCAGCCTGGCTTTCGTCTTCTCCCACCCCGGCATCACTTGTCCCATCAGCCGGTAGAAGCGATCGCTATGGTTGTGCTCGGCGATGTGGCAAAGCTCATGGAGAATGACGTAATCAATGCACTCCCTCGGCGCCTTAACCAGGTGGGGGTTCAGGGTGATACGGCCATTGGGGGAACAACTTCCCCATTGGGTTTGCATGGTCAGTATGCGCAGTAGCGGACGTTCATCTACCCATAGTGCCTGCTCCAGCATGGCATCGAGGCGCTTGGCGAATAGTTCTCTGGCGCGGGCTTTGTACCAGTCAGCCAGCAGGGCTTTAACCTTGTGGGCGGACTTTGTTCGCACAGAAACCTCCAGCTTACCGCGCAGCAGCTTTACGCTTTGAAGCTGTTCGGGGGCCTCTATCACTTTCAGCAGGTATTGTTTACCCAAGTAGTAGTGGCTCTCGCCACTGATGTACTGGCGCGCAGTGGTGAACTCCAGCTGCTTGCGAAAGTCACGCAGCTGCTCATATATCCACCGGCCCCGTTTTTTTACAGCGGATAGAACGGCTTCGTTGTCGGCATCTTCGGGAGCAGATGCGATCACCCGGCAATCCGGATGCACCTTGATCAGTACCCTGCCCGTGGCTTGCAGGCGCTTTACTCGCTCAACGGTGATCTGCTCGTCGCCGTAGCGAAAGTGCATGGTCTGGTTATGAGGTTTTATCGGCACATTCATCTAACTTACAGTCCGCTCAAACCCACACGGGTGATCTGCACAATCATCTCAACAATGTTCTTGGCCTGGTCCATGCCGCCGCCAATGGCTTTGCATTCTTGGAACATTCGCGGCAGTAACTTCTTACGGATGTCGGCTTCGATGTTTTGCGGGTTGATGGAGTGCTCGGCAACGGACGTTTCTACCGCCTGGTCGATTTCAAAGGCGACCTTGACCCATTTGTCCTGCACTTGTTGGTCCATCACCGCCAAGGCGGCTGGCAGCACTTTCTTGAATACACCGAAGTAGGCCTGGGCGTGGCGATTGCCGGCAAACACATCGGGAATATCCCCCAGGCGCCTGTCTTGTACTTGCTCTTCAAACTCACGGAACAGCATGTACTGTTTCAGTGGGTGGTCGAACAGCTTTTCGGCTTCCTCAATGGCTTGACGCAACAAGGCTGAGAAGGCTTCCTGAGCGTAAGGGTCATCCCGTAGCTCCTGCTCAATCATGCGGGTTACGCGGGTCTTGATGATGTCGGTTTCGTTGCGGGTTTTATCTTCGCTCCAGTCTTGTGGCTGCGTCGATTGGCCCATCTTGCCCACTTCATACACGCCGTCGGGCTCTTTGACCTGTACACCCACCACATGCTTATCCAGCAGCTTTTTCACCTGATCGGCGTATTCGTCGTAGTCGATTCTTTCGCCAGCATCTTGCTGCACCAGTTGGCGTAGGCTGGAGAACTGCTTCACCGTTTCTTTGTAGTGGCGGCGGTCGGCATCGCTAAAGCTTTTATCTTCAAAGAAGGTGGCCGATTGCAGGGCGACTTTCAGACAACTGGCGAAGGCCGTTAGGGCTTCGTAGAAGTCTTCACGCACCTTTAGATGCACGTCAACCAGCTCTCCGCTCTCTCCCGGCGCTAAAGGCTTTTGCTCTTCAATCTTTGGAACCAGCACCTGGCGCAACTGTTCGATATCGTTCTTGTTTTTGACGCCATCGAATATGGCCCAGAGCTGCTTATAGAGCTGCGGCAGGCGCTTGTACTCGGTACTCATCTGGTTGTAGAGGCCAGCAATATCATTGATGTCGTAACCGCCCTGGGTACGGGAGGCCAGATCCTGATACTTGGCGATGGTGGTATCCAATTCCGCCAGAATGCCGCGATAGTCGATGAGCAGGCCAAACTGCTTCTTCGGATGCAGGCGATTTACCCGCGCAATCGCCTGGATCAGGTTGTGCTCTTTCAGCGGTTTGTCGATGTACAGCACAGCGTTTTTCGGCTCATCGAAGCCGGTGAGCAGCTTATCGACCACGATAAGGATCTTCAGAGAGTCATCTTTGTCGAAGCGCTCAATCAGATGTTTGGTGTAAGCCTGTTCGTCCTGGCTGCCAACGTTGTCTTTCCACCACTGGGTCACTTCCGGCGTGGCGGCTTCATCTATGGCGGTATTGCCTTCACGGCTGTCCGGGGGGCTCATTACCACGGCAGATTCAAACAAGCCTGCCTCATCCAGGTACTTTTTGTATTTGATGGCCGACAGCTTGCTGTCGCAGGCCAGTTGGCCTTTTAGACCGTCGTCGATGTTTTTAACGAAGTGGTTGGCGATATCCAGGGCAATCAGGCGGATACGGTCATCGGCGCTATACACTTGGCCTTTTTTGGCAAACTTGCGCTTCAGGTCGGCCTTTTGTTCGTCTGAAAGCCCCTCGGTGATGCGTTCAAACCAGCTGTCGATGGCGCGTTCATTCACGTCCAAGTCGGGAATGCGCTCTTCGTACAGCAGTGGCGTTACGGTCTTATCTTCCACGGCGCGTTGCATGGTATAGGCGTGGACAATGGGGCCAAATTTATTGGTGGTCTTGTCGTCTTTTAGCAGCGGGGTGCCGGTAAAAGCGACGAAAGCAGCATTGGGCAGCGCCTGCTTCATGCGGATGTGGTTTTCACCGCCTTGGCTGCGGTGGCCTTCATCAATCAGCACAATCACATCCGCGCTGTTGTTTACGCACTCCGGCAGTTTGGTGGCGGTATTAAATTTTTGGATCAGCGAGAAGACAATCCGCTCAGTGCCTTTGCCGATCTGTTCGGCCAGGCGTTTGCCAGAGGTGGCCATGGCGGCGGCTTTGTCCTTCTTACCGGCCAGTTCACCACCAGAGGCAAAGGTTTTGCTGAGCTGGTCTTCCAAATCTACCCGGTCGGTCACCACCACAATGCGGCATTGTTTCAGGCTGTCGTGCAGGATCAGCGCCTTACTTAAAAACACCATGGTGAATGACTTGCCCGACCCTGTGGTATGCCAGATCACGCCGCCTTCACGGCCGCCGGTGCTGCTGCGAGTATTGATGCGCTCAATCAGTCGCTTGATGCCGAACACCTGCTGATAACGGGCAACGATTTTGCCGGCCTTTTTATCGAACAAGGTAAAGTAACGGGTCATCTCCAATAGTCGGGCAGGGCTTAACAGGCTGATCAGCAGTTGATCTTGCCCGGTCACCGCCAACTCGCCCCCCGCGACAAGGCTTTGGTACCAGTCCAGGTCTTTTGCCGGGCGATGGCTGAAGAGGTTTGCCAACTGTGCGTCGTTAAGCGCTTTGTTCTTGGTGGTGTGCATCTGGGCATCACTGATGTCCTCTTCACGCCAGGCGGCCCAAAACTTAGCGGGCGTGCCACAGGTGCCATAGCGGCCATCATTGCCGTTAATAGACAGCAGCAGCTGGCTATAGGCGAACAGCAGCGGAATTTCGTCATGGCGCTGGTTACGCAGGCTTTGGGAAATGCCTTCGTCAATGGTGGGGCCTTTTTTGGCATTGCCATCGGGGCGTTTGGCCTCAATCACCACCAGCGGAATACCGTTTACAAAGCACACTATGTCGGGCCTGCGGCTTTCCACGCCGCCAGAGCGGGTAACGGTAAACTCTTCGGTAAACACAAAGCTGTTATTGGCCGGGTTTTGCCAGTCAATCAGCGCAACCGTCGGATTGACCTTTTTACCCTCCACAAACTCGGTCACGCTGATGCCATACAACAGGTGGTTGTACAGGCGCTCATTAGCCGTGAGCAGGCCCTCATTAAGGGCCGGGCTGCACACCTCGGCAATCAGGTTATCAATGGCCTTTTCAGACAGGGGGTAGCTTTTGCCAGCAAAAGTAAAGGTGCGCTTCTGGAGTTCACTGCGTAGCACCTGGCGTAAAACCACCTCATCGGCCTTGCCACCCCGGGCGGCCAACGCCTGTTCAGGAGAGAGGAAGGACCACCCCAGGTTGGTTAACAACGTCAGCGCCGGTAACTTGGCACTGTATTCTTCCTGAAATTTGGGGGCGGGTTGGGTCACTTTGTCTGCTTCCTTTTCTGGTTCAGGCGTTGCTCTAATCTTTCCAATTCCTTGAGTTCTTTTTTGTCTTCCGCCAGAGCCTCCTGCCTGCTGCGCTGCAAATGGAAAGCCTCGTAATGTTTGTGGGCAATTTGTTCCATCTGTTTTCGACTGATGCGCCCGGCGCTGTTGAGCAGTGGCTGCTCATTAAAATCCATAAACTTATCGACATACTCACGCCAATCTTGCAGGCGAAGATGGGCTTTGTTTTTCGCCCTGAACTCGGCGAACTCGAAGAACATGCTGACCAAGCGATTGAGGCTCTCCAATTCGTCTGCGTGCAGGTAATTTTTCGCGACCACCACATCGGCTTTGCGCACCTTATTGCCAGCAAAACTGGTGAGGTTCATGTTGGGCTTGGAGGGGGCTGCACGTTCGACAACCAGCTCCGCGGCGGTGTGGCCGGTCACGGCATAGAACAGCTTGTTTTGAACCTCGGCAAACAATAATCCCGTCTCTTTTTCGTTTGCCCGGTAGTCTTCAGATAACGCCAATAGGTCGCGAACCTTCTGATAGAAACGCTTCTCCGACGAGCGTATGTCGCGGATGCGTTCCAGCAGTTCATCAAAGTAGTCCCATTTAGGGTCTTTAAGGCGGTCGTCATCCATGGCGAACCCCTTGGTCAGGTATTCGCCCAAGGTACGTGTTGCCCACTGGCGAAATTGCGTGCCACGAGTCGAGCGTACCCGATAGCCCACAGCGATGATCATCGGCAGTGCGTAAAGCTGAGTCAGGTACTCTTTGCCATCCGCCGCAGTAGTCAACTTGGAGTTGACAACTGCCCCTTCAGCCAGCTCCCTGTCTGACAAAATGGCCTTCACGTGCTTGCTGATATTCTGCTTGCTGGTTTGGTACAACTCCGCCATTTCCAGTTGGGTTAGCCATACCTGCCCCCCCAGTTCACGCAGCACTAACTGGGATTGGCCATCGTCGGTTGTGTAGAGGATCAGGTCGTTATCCACTGGTTACTCCTCTGCTGCTTTATTCATTGCAGAGCAGAACAACTCAACGACATCATGCTGGAACCAAAAGTATCCGAGAGCACTCAGGGTACAGAGCAACAAAAACCACAACGATAGAGGGACTTTGTCTCTAAAAAGTCCGAACTTCAGTTGCTCATCAATCCAGTCTATCTGGTGTTCCCAAAAGAACTTGTAGTGTGCGTACCAGTTGCTCAAGAGAATTTGTTTGCTCATGCAGGAGGCGTAATATTTACTTTCCAGCTCTGATAGTTTTGCTTCAAAATCAGAAAAATCTGCCTGCTCATCCATAGCTTTCACATTCAAGTACAAAGCCTTCAATTCGTTAAGAATCTTCGTTAAAGAAACGCCGCATTGCGCATACTTTGCCTTTTCGTGGTCACATATGCTGACATAAAGTCCAATCACCCCTAGCACAACAAATCCGGAAGAGATCAATTTGGTCGGTGAGTTTTCTACCGCCAAAGAAATGATGCCAAAGGCCATTGATAGAAAGCTGATCAGTCCCGGCGCTTTTTCAATGATGTCATATGAAGCAAAATGCTTCTTGGCACCAAACCCTACGTCATAGCCTTTCTGGGCAATGCTTCGAAGCAAGTCATACTTTGTCATATAGGCCTCACTGAATAGGAACATCAATGGATGCACGAGCTACCACAACATCATTTTTAATCGCGTAACACTCAACAAAATGCTCGCCTTTAAATGAGGTTTGCTCATTCCTTCTCATGTGCCCTTCATCAGTCACTATTTGCCCTCTGATTTGGTCTTTTTTTTGTGCTTCCAGACCTCTGTTCAACACCTTCCATTTTATAGTGAATGGTGGCGGAACTTCTATATCCTCAACTCTAAATAAAAGCCTTTTATTTGCTAACAAGGGGATGCGTTGAGAAAGCATCTGATACAGGGTGTGTTCTCTAAAGCCATTTTGTGAAACGTCGCAATCCAGACGCATGTTGTAGCGAACATCAATGGGATATTGATCTTCGATGAACTCCTCTGTATCTCTCCAGGTTGCCAAGGCTTTTGCTACAGCTTCCTTGACTGCTTCGGCTTTAGGGAAATTGCTTCCGTAAACTTCACGCCATTTTTCATTTGCCTTGGCCGTACCTTCAGCATTTATTGCTTCAACACACAGGTCATAGGCTTCTTCGGCTTTTTTTCGGAAGTCTTTTTTGACTTTTACGTCCTGATTACTGCCGGGAGCCTGGTAGTGATCTTTTTTATCTTGGTCAGCAAGGAATTTAAAGAAATCTCTGCTTAACCAGTCAAAATACAAGTAGCTTTTGTCATCATAATCAGTCGTGGATTTCATGAAGTTGTAGGCCAGGGTATCGATGAGCAAACCTCCCATGGCGGCTCCGCTCTTGTTCTTCCAGGCTCTGGCCATCTTGCACAGCAGGCGAAGGTTTTTATTTTTCTCGTCGTTTAACTCTTTGACGGCTTTCATTTCCTGACGGGGCTTGGTCTTTTTCCAGCTACCACCATTTCCGGTATGAGGAAATTCAAAGTAACCTGACCCGTCGGAGTTATATCGATCGAATACCGGCTGAACTTCTACGTGAAAACTCTGATATTTCACAGAAACAACCAGCCCATCTACTTTTACGTCAGTAGAGGGATATCGAGACTTAATAGCTTCCTTTACGTCGGTTAGAAGCTTGGACTGCTTATGGTCTTTGTAATCATCCCATTTTGATGATGGCATGATGTAGACCATATCGAGATCCGATATACCTTTGATGCCGGTGTATCTGCCATATGAGCCAACCTGCAAAGAGTTCGCAGTGGTTGAGTCCGTCCCTCTGAATTTCAGATTCAAAGCCTTGGTAATCTGTTCGTAGCGTTGCTTGAACTGGTCAGATTTCTGAACCTTGATATTGTCGAGAAACTCTTTAAACATCTCCGATACGGACATAAACACTCCTTGTCTATTTAGTTAATTTGAACCCGACGCTTACCTGTCAATAGCTGCTGCATCAGGGCTTTTTTCTCCTGCTTTAAGGCATTGAGCTTCTGTTTTAGAGCAGTAATTTCCTCATCTGCGGTGGCGCGAATTCAACTCCGAAGTGCAACACCCGCCAAATCAAGCAACCTGTCGTAGTTCATCAAACACGATCTGCGGTTGCCTGAAATCCAAACATTTGCGCGGTCTAAGGTT
>NZ_JAPCIZ010000095.1:0-12419 GCF_027707725.1 Aeromonas sp. QDB25
ACAACAAGATCAAAGTGATAAAGCGCATGGCATATGGATTTAGGGACTCAGAATACTTTTTTCTGAAAATCAAGGCGGCCTTCCCCGGAAAGCCGCGATGAACCATAAAAAGGGCCACTGCAAGCAGTGGCCAAGGAAGGATGCGAAATCAGGGGGGCTTAACGGTAGGTGTTCGACTGCTTGCGCCTGTTGCTGAGGAGCCAGCACACCACCAGCACCACCAGCAACCAGGGCGCCAGCTTGATGATGAGGGCAAACATGCCGGCCAGGGCGCCAAACAGCACGAAGACCCCGCTCACCAGCAGCATGGCCAGCACGGTGAATCCGGTCAGTGCCATGCCGATCAGCACCAGGATCAAGACGATAAATTCCAGCATGTTGTGCTCCTCACGGGCTTGCACTTGCCGACGGGGCGATCCGGAGATCACCCCAGCCAGCGTTGAAGTTCACGGCGGGGAGGCATGACGAGCACCCCCACCAGATAGAGCGCCAGGGCCAGCGGTGGCATCAGGATCAGGGCGAGCAGAGCCACCACCCGCACCGTCACTCTGGACACCCCCAGCCCTCTGGCAAGACCGGCGCAGACCCCGGTCAGCTTGCGATGGGCGAGATCCTTGGGCCAGGGTGTCATGGTTATGCCTCCACCTTCTGACCCTTGAGCCGGGCCAGCTCCCGCTCAATCTCGTCGTTCAGCTCCAGCTCGCGGAACTGGGCCTCGAGGGACGGATTCTGCCCCAGGGTCGCCGCCTCCAGCTGGGCCTCCAGCTGATCGACCCGGTTCTGGAAGCCGTCGAAACGGGCCACCAGCTCGTGCATGCGCTGGTTGTCCACTTGGGCACGGGCGCGGATGCGGCTGTGGGCGGTCTGCTCGCGCAAGGTCAGCATCTTCTGCTTCTCCCGCGCCTCGGTCAGCTTGGCCGCCAGTCGCTCGCTGTCGGCGGTGAGCTGGGCCAGCACTTCGGCCACCCGCGCCTTGTCCTCTTCCAGCCGCTCGCACTGCTTCATCTCCGCCAGCTTCTCGGTGAGGGCGGCACGGGCCAGATCTTCGCGGCCCTTCTGGATGGCGAGTTCGGCCTTGGCTGCCCACTCCTGGATCTGGTTGCGCAGCGCCTGCTGATGGCGCTCCAGCTGTTTCTGTTCGGCGATGACGCGGGCGGCCTGGGTTCTCATCTCGACCTGGACCTGCTCCATCTCCTCGATCATCAGCCGCAGCATCTTCTCCGGCTCTTCGCTCTTGTCGAGCAGGCTGTGCAGGTTGGCATTGATCACGTCGGTCAGGCGGCTGAATACGCTCATGGTCTGGCTCCTTGTTGATGGGGTGTCACTCTCTTCACATGACATTACAAGAGCCGTGCCAGAATATTTTTTCCTTTATTTACAATAAGATGAAAGTTGACGATGGATGTTCATTGGATACAGCGTGGTGAAAAAAACCAACAAGATGGTGATTTTCACCAATAAAAAAAGGGAGCCAGCGGCTCCCTCTCTTCTCTGCAACCGGGCTCAGGCCGCCGGCCGATGGCCAAGCTTGCCATCCAGCTCCGCCAGCTTGGCTTCCATCTTCTCCCGGCAGGTGTCGGAGAGCTCGCGGATGCCAGCGGCGCCGTGCTCCTTGCTGCACACCGGGGCCATCACTTCCAGCAGCACCTCGCCGTTGTCCCAGCGGTTGAGATCGACCTGACCGAAGTAGCTGGAGCAGACGATGGGCACCACGGGCACCTCAGCCTGGACGGCTGTATGGAAGGCCCCCGCCTTGAACGGCAGCAGACCACGCCCCTGGGAGCGGGTCCCCTCCGGGAACATCCAGATGGAGGTGCCGCGATGCTTGATGCGATCCACCACCTGGCCGATGGTGCCGATGGCGCGGGAGCGGTTGGAGCGGTCGATCAGCACGTTGCCGGAGAGCCAGAAGATGAGACCGAAGAAGGGGAGCCACAGCAGGCTCTTCTTGCCCACGGCCACCACGCCGGGCTGCACAGCGCCGGTCACGGTGAAGATGTCGTAGTTGCTCTGGTGATTGCAGACGTAGACCGCAGGCCCCACCGATTTGACCTCGTCGGCCACCGTCACCCGGACCTTGAGGCCGATCAGCGGGCAGACCGCATGATACATGCGGGCGAAGACATAGACGTTGTTCGGGTGGCGCGGGCGCACCAGACAAAGCAACAGGCCGAACAGGAACCAGAAGACGAGCAGCAGTGCCAGCAGCAGCACACGGGCAAGTTTGAGCATCGAACACCTCGGAATTTGACTCGGCGCAGTATACTGGTCCCCCTTTTAGCGAACAAGCGTTCGCCAGACAGAACCGACCAGCCCCGGACGTCACCGGTCACCCCGGCTTGCCCCACCCGCCATTGCCCGCTAGGATGTGGCCATCTTGATGAACGGGGCGAGCATGATTTTGCAACAACGCGCGGCGACACGACTCCTGCTGCTGGTCTGCCTGCTGGTGCTCAATTGCGCGGCCCAGCCGCTGGCCCGCCTCGCCCTGCTCGATCACGCCGTGAGTTGCCAGACCCTGCCCCAGTTTGCCTCAGCCGACGACCAGGCTGACAAGGGCACGCCCGCCAGTGTGCAGCCCAATAGCTGCCAGCTCAACGGCAAGTGGCTGAGCGCCGCCAGTCTGATGTGCGTGGAGCAACTCTTCTTCGCCATCGCCTTCGTGATTGCCCTGCTGGTGCCCCTGTCACGGCGCGCGCCGGCACTGCCTCCCCCCATCAATGTCTCGCCGCCGGAGCGGCGACTGCACCTCACTCTCTGCGTCTGGCGGGAATGAGTTCAGCCGCGCTTTTTCAGCCTGCTGTCACTCATTTTTTGCGAGACCCAACACATGTCGAATCTCTTCAAGGCGGCCCTGCTACTGGGCAGCCTGCTGTGGCAATCCAGCGGATTGGCCAGCGATACGGGGTGGCTCACCCGCCCCCAGAACAGTCACGCCAAGGTCAGGCTGCAAGCCGACCGCAGCGTCCCGGATCAAACCCGCATCCTGCTCGATGTCCAGCTGGCGTCAGGCTGGAAGACCTACTGGCACAGCCCGGGTGAAGGGGGCATTGCGCCCCAGATCCTGTGGGATGAGCCGGTCGGCGACTTCCAGTGGCACTGGCCCACGCCGCGCCCCTTCGAGGTGGCCGGGCTCAACACCCAGGGCTATCAGGAGCAGGTACGCTTCCCCCTGAGCCTGAGCTACCCGGCCGGGCAGCCGCTCAAGGGCACCTTGCGCCTCTCCACCTGCAGCAATGTCTGCATCCTGACCGACTACCCCTTCACCCTGGCGGCGGATGAGCAAGCGCCGGCCGGCTTTGACTTCGCCTGGGCCCGGGCCATGAGCACCCTGCCACAGACGCTGCCCGCCGACACCCGGGTCGAGCTCGGCTACCAGCACAACCAGCTGCAACTGCGGGCCGAGCGGGTCGAGGGGTGGCAGGAGCCTGCGCTCTTCATCGATGCGCTGGAGGGGGCCGAGTTCGGCAAGCCCGCGCTCGAGGTAAGCGGCACCACCCTGATTGCCCGGGTGCCGGTCAGCGACGGCTGGCAGGGGGATGCCCCAGACTTGCGTGGTCAGTCCCTCGGCCTGCTGCTCACCAGCGGCGAGCTGGCCTGGCAGACCCGCGCCTCCATCGCCGATCCCCTCGCCCTGCCGGCCCCGGGGCAGCCACTTCTCTGGCTGCTGGGGGCAGCGCTGCTCGGCGGTCTCATCCTCAACTTGATGCCCTGCGTGCTGCCGGTGCTGGCCCTGAAACTCGGCACCGTGTTGCAGCAGCAGGGGCGCGAACAAGGAGGCGTGCGCAAGCAGTTCCTCGCCGCCAGCGCCGGGATAATCACCTCCTTCTGGGTGCTGGCAGCCATGAGCAGCCTGCTGCGCGCCACACAAGGGGCGGTCGGCTGGGGGATCCAGTTCCAGAGCGCCGGTTTCATCGGCTTCATGGTGCTGGTCACCCTGCTGTTTTGCGCCAACCTGCTGGGCTTGTTCGAGATAAGGTTGCCCAGCAACCTCAACACTCGCCTCGCCACCTGCGGCGGCGAGGGGCTCGGCGGTCACTTCCTGCAGGGGAGTTTCGCCACCCTGCTGGCCACTCCATGCTCGGCCCCCTTCCTCGGCACCGCGGTAGCCTTTGCCCTGGCGGCGCCCCTCGGCCAGCTCTGGCTCATCTTCACGGCCCTCGGCCTTGGCATGAGCCTGCCCTGGCTGCTGGTGGCGGCCCTGCCGCGCCTCGCCCTCTGGCTGCCCAAACCGGGGCGCTGGATGGAGCGACTGCGCATCCTGCTCGGGCTGATGATGCTGGGCTCCAGCCTCTGGCTGGCGAGCCTGCTTGGCAACCATCTGGGCACCACGGCCACCGGCTGGCTGATGGCCGCCATGGTGCTGGCGCTGCTGATGGGCATCCTCTGGCGTTATGGCCTGCGCGGTTTCACCCTGGCCCTCTCTCTCTCGGCACTCATCGGCGGCGCCCTGCTGCTGGGGGGCGCCCTCACGGTGAAAGGGGGTGGCAGCGTCGATCGCATCGCCTGGCAGCCGCTCTCCGAACAGGCCATCGCCGACGCCCTGGCCCAGAACAAGCGGGTCTTCGTGGATGTGACCGCCGACTGGTGCGTCACCTGCAAGGCCAACAAATACAACGTGCTGCTGCGTGACGAGGTGCAGCGCGCCCTGTCGGCCCCGGACGTGGTAGCCCTTCGCGGCGACTGGAGCCGGCCGAGCGATGCCATCTCCGCCTTCCTGCGCCAGCGTGGCGCAGCCGCCGTTCCCTTCAACCAGATCTACGGGCCCGGTCAGCCGGAAGGAGAGGTCCTCTCTCCCCTGCTGGACAAGGCCGACTTGCTCGACAGCTTGCACAAGGCCGGCCTCGTTCAGGCCGATGCCACCCATTTCTAAGGAGAATGCCATGAGACTGCGAACCCTGACCCTCTGCACCGCCCTGGTCGCCGCCACCCTGGGCACCCCCACGCTGCACGCCGCCCCCTTCACCCCGGAGCAGGAGGCCCGCATCAAGGAGCTCATTCGCGAGACCCTGATCGCCAACCCCGGGATCCTCGACGAGGCAGCCGAATCCTGGGAGAAACAGAACGCCGCGACCCAGCAGGCCCAGATGGGTGACTTCATCAAGGGCAACCAGGATGTGCTGTTCAACAGCCCCACCAGCCCGCGCCTCGGCGCCAAGCATCCCAAGCTGACCCTGGTGCTGTTCACCGACTACAACTGCCCCTACTGCAAGCAGTTCGACCCGGCGGTCGCCAAGCTGCTCGCGGCCTATCCGGACGATCTGGGGCTGGTGATCAAGTTGCTGCCGTTCAAGGGGCAGACCTCCGCCAAGGCAGCCCAGTACAGCCTGACCCTGTGGCAACAGGATCCTGCCCGCTTCCTCCCCCTGCACGACAAGCTCATGAGCAAGCAGGGGATGCTGACCGAGACGGACATCAACAAGGCGCTGGCCGCCACCGACAACCTGACCCTCAAGCCCGCAGGCAAGGCCACCGAGGAGCTGCGCAACAGCCTGCGCATCGGCACCCTGCTGGGCGTGCAAGGCACCCCGGCGACCCTTATCGGCAACCAGCTGGTACCGGGTGCCATTCCCTATGACGAGCTGGAGCAGCTGGTCAAAGCCGAGCTGGCCAAGCGGAGCTAAGCCATGGCCGAGGATACAGGCATAAAGGCACCCCGCTGGCGCCGCTGGGGCAAGGAGGCGCTCTGGCTGCTGCTGATGGCGCTCGTCATCACCACTCTGGTGGATCTGTGGCGCAGCCCCACCCTGCCGGCGGGGGCCATGGAGACCCCCTTCACCCTGCAGGACGGCACCACCACCACGCTGGCCGAGCAGAGCCGCGGCAAGCCCCTGCTGGTCTACTACTGGGCCAGCTGGTGCGGGGTGTGCCGCTTCACCACTCCCACGGTGGAGCAGCTCTGGCAGGAGGGTGAAAATGTGCTGACGGTGGCCCTGCGCTCCGGCAGCGATGAGCCGTTGCGCGCCGGGATGGCGAAGAAGGGGCTGACCTTCCCCACCCACAACGACGAGTCCGGGGATCTGGCCGCCCGCTGGCAGGTGGGGGTGACGCCAACCTTCCTCGTCATCAAGGATGGGGCTCTGGTGAGCAGCACCACCGGCTGGAGCAGCGCCTGGGGGCTCAGGTTGCGGCTGCTCTGGGCAAGCTGGTAGCCCCCTTCATGCCAGAGATACAAAGAGCCCGGTATCGCTACCGGGCTCTTTTTCATCAGAAGGCTGACAACCCGCCCTATTGGGCGGCCTCCATCGCCCGCTTCTCCAGATTGGCCTTGATGTCGAGACGCTCAGACTCCCCGATCACCCCGTCACCGTTCTTGTCCAGGCGAGAGAAGAGCGCCTCCTGCCGCGCCATGAACTGGGCCCTGGTGGTCTCCCGCGACGGCTTGAGCTGGCTCATCCGCTCCGGGACCGGCTTGCCAGCCTGTTGCATCACGCCAGCCAGCTTTGCCAGGTTGGCCTCTTTCTCGGCAACCGACAGCACGCCGTCACCGTTTTTGTCTTGCAGGGCGAAGCGCTGGGCGGCGCGCTCCATGAACTGGGCCCTGGTGACATCCCCCATCAGCGGCGAGACGGGCAATATGTCGCTGGCAGAGGCGGCACTGCCTGCCAGCGCGAGCACGAAAAACGCGGACTTGACCATGGCGATGACTCCTTGTGACGGCAGAATCCGGATGGTTCGGACAAGAGGGGGTCGGGCAACGCCGGGGCCTGCCGCCCCCCTCTGCCAGTGTAGCCCCGCCGCCATCTCGCACCGCCCGCTCTTTTCGTACAGAAAGACCGCACTTTCATGGCAGAGGCGCCGGCTTTCCGTTAAAATCTCCGGTTTTTGCCGAGCCTGGTTTGCCGACGTTGCGCCACCAGGTCGACACAGGATGAATTCCACCATGCCAGTGAGGCAGGATCCGTCATGAACAACTACTTCCGGGTGTTGGGCGTCAAGTCCAACGCCAGTGAAAACGACATCAAAAAAGCCTATCGACGGCTGTCGAACCAGTACCACCCCGACAAGCTGCACGGGGCGAGCGAAGAAGAGAAAGAGCAGGCAGCCGCCCGGCTGCACCAGGTAAAGCAGGCCTATGAAGTGCTGTCCGATCCGAAACAGCGGGCCGCCTTTATCAAGGATTTCAACAACGTCATCGTGACCGATCCCGCTGCTGCCATGCAGGAGATGTGGGACCAGTTCTACCCCTGAGCCACCAGGCAAGAAGAGCGACTATGCAAAAAAAATGGGACCAGGCACGGCTCAAGGCCCTGCAAAGCGATGCCAGCGAGAACATCGAATCCTACCGGGATCAGGATGACCCCAAGGGGCTCGAGCAGTTCACCGACCAGATGAAGGCCCTGCTGCTGGCCGACATGAGCATGCTGGAGTTCATGCCCGAATACCTGCCGCTCGCCCTCTATGGCCGGGTGCAGTTCCCGGCCAAGGTCAAGTCGCAGTGGAACAAGTGGCTCGCCAGCGGCGAGCAGCCCTCCTGGGACGAGTTCAAGGTGAGCGTCGGCTTCAACAACGCCATCCTGCCGCTGGTCAAGGCGGTGCGGGCACAGAGCGAAGATCAGCTGATGGAAGCCTGCGCCGTGCTGTTCCTGCTGGACAACCCGCTGCCCCGCGGCAGCCACCGCGGTGATGACGACTATGAGTTGCGGGACGAAGAAGAGGAAGACGGGGAAGATGCCGACGCCGATTACCACGGCGGCAGCGACCGCTATGGTGATGACGACGGCGATCAGGATATGTACGACGAAGTCCGTTTCTAATTGGGGCAAGGCATGAGCAACAGTCTGATAGAAATTACCGCCATCGAGATCAAAGAGCTGGCCGTCATCGAGCCGAAGCAGGCCAGCGAGAAGTTCGAGCTGATCGCCAAGACCATGTCTGACGACCAGCTGGCAGAAGTGATTGAAAACATTGATATCGTTACCCTGACCCAGATCAACGGCCAGCACGACATCTCCTTCCCCTCCATCATCTCCGAGCTGATGACCCCGGAGCGGATCCGCGACATCGTCTGCCAGCAGCCCCTCTACTGGGAAGAGGCGATCAAGAACAACGCCGACGAGCTGCAACAGCACACCTTCGACTTCCTCAACTACCTGATCCGCACCCAGGATAGCGAAGCCAAGCAGCGGGAGATCCTCGAGTGCGTGGCCGAAGATCCGGCCGGTCTCTTCTACCTCGCCATCCCCTTCATCGAGTTCTATCGCGGCGATCGCTATGAAGAGGACGAAGGTTATCGCGACGTGCTGCACGCCGAAGAGGAAGATCTCGAAGAGTCCCTGCGCTACAGCGAGCGCCAGCAGAGTGAGGATGTCCACGACTACGCGCTGGACGACCCGCGCAGCCTCTTGATGCTCATTCGCGAGCTGGCCCCCGAGGTGGAAAAATCCATCAAGTCGCTGCTGCGCAACGAGCACTCCACCTGGGACGGCATCATCAACAAGTTTGCCGCCGAGTTGGTGATGCAGGCCAAAGAGAAGAACAAGGTCGAGGAAGACGAGTACGGTGACGTCGACGACATGTTCAGCTTTCTGGATTAAGGAGCCCATTCATGCAGTTAGTCATTCGCGATGCCAACCAGGGCCCCTTTCTGACCCAGGTGCTGCGCTTTGGCCGCGACAACGAACTCTTGAGTCAGCAGCAGCTCGCCGCCATCAAGGGCAAGGCGGTGCTGATGAGCCTCAAATTCGCCGACAAGTACTACAACAAGTACAAGATGCACCTGCTGGAGCAGGCCGCCCACGACGTCATCGGCGTGGTGAGCCTCGGTCTGCAGGAGCTCTCCCAACGGGACCCGGCCAAGGCCCTGGCCCTGCTGCAGGCGCCGGAAGGCCCCATCAAGCCGTTCCAGAAGGGCTGGTCGATGCTCATCACCGTCAGCCCCAAGCAGGCTGGCAACAGCCTCTACGGTGACGTGGATGCGCGCCTGCTGGACAAGATCTCCAGCCCCCCCGATGTGGAGGAGTGGCAAGGGTGGCAGGAGTACGAGAAGGCGCTGACCGAGCACAACAAGAGCCGCCTGATGGCGCTCATCGACCAGCACTTCTTCGCCTGCGAGAGCGACCACCCCACCATGGAGGACAAGCTGGCCGAGGCCCTGCTCTACCGCATCCTCTGCGGCAAGGGCAGTGGCGCCGCCCCCCTCAAGGTGAAGCAGGATCTCAAGCGCAAGCTGGCGCGGGAGATTGAGCTCGACGAGGGCTGGTACGACACCGACTACCTCGCCGCCCAGCTCACCCTGATGCTGAGCGCGTTGCCCGCCGACATGGCCGCCGCCCTGCGTCAGGAGCTGAGCCCGGGCTTTGTGCCCAACCTGCTGCATACCCTGGGGTTTGTGCGTCAGTACCAGCAGTTGCAAAAAGAGGACGCCTCGCCGGAGAAGCTCGACAACATAGAGATGCGCGCCGGTCTCAAGCATCCATTGCTCGGCTGGCCCCTCTACCACGACTTCTGATGACGGGCTTTCCCCTTCACCCTGTTCCAACGCCCGGCTTGCCGGGCGTTGTCATCTTTGCAGCTCGCAGATGGCTGCGCCGACCCTATCGGGCAATGGTCCACATGGCGCTCTGCATCCCGGTCTCCCGAAAATCGATCACCACGGGATAGTCGTTGCCACAGCCCGTCACCGTCCAGCGCTCCTGCCAGTGGCGACTGCCCGGCTCCCCCTCGGGAAGGTGCAGCACCACGGGCACGAAGCGCTCCGGCGCGTCACACCCCTTGGTGGCCACCCAGGATGCGACCCCCACCATGGCATCCCGGATCAGCTGCTGATTGGCCAGGGTACCTTCCTGCACGGGTTCACTCGGGCTGGCCTCGGCCTGGCACACCAGGGGGAAAAGCAACAGCAGGGCACAGGGTCTCATCACACCTCCAGAGGGGTCAGTCAAAAAGTGGTTCGTTCGGGGCTTTCATCATGACCCGAAACGGCGCCAGACAGAAGAGGCCACCAGGGGGGAAGCAGGCGCAGGATCCGGGGCGCGGTGGCGTGCACGCAAGTCGGACTACCTCCTAAGCGTCATTGGCTCACATTTTGTCAGGGATATAATGACTCCCCCATACAAGCCGCCGGGGAACGAGCCGTGAGCAGAAAGCCGGACCGCATGACCGCCATGCAGCAGATCATCGACGCCGTGAAGGCGGAATTTCCGCTCTATCAACCGGATACCTTCAAATGCGGACCGGACAACACCTGCATCGGCTGCCCCAAGAAGCTGATGGAGCTGGTGGATACGGACCTCTGCTACTGGCAATATCAGATCGATCGCGGCATCCCGCCCAGCTTCGACGAGCTCAACCGCTTCGGCAAGATGTGCAAAAATATCCGCCGGGCCCTGGTGCGCAATGGCCGCATTCCCGCCTGACGAAAAGCAATATGCTGCCTTCATCGGCTTTTTGTGATGGTTTTATCCACCAGAATGAATCACTACCTTATTTAATGGCTAGGCATGCCTTGCTCACCGCCTATCGTGCTGATGGCCGACGCAGGTTCATTGCCCCAAGGAGCACAATTTGACTCAGGAAAGCATCCAGACCCGCTACACGCTGGATCCCGCCCTTGCCAGCGCCACCGAGCTGGAGCAGGCCATCGCCCGGGCCATCGAGGCCAACAAGCAGGATTTCTTCCCCCTGCTGGAGCGGCTGGTGGATGTGGGTGACAGCCGGGTCAAGCTCAGCCAGAAGGATCCCCTGCGGGTGCTGGGGGTGGAACTCGACGAGGCTCGCACCGGCGGCACTGCCCGCCTCGGCTACGAATCCAACTTTTCCGAGAGCTGCCGCCTTATCGACGAATACGACCAGCACCAGACCAGCGTGGCCTTCACCCTCGACGGAGATCAGCTTGTTTTCGATCTTGAGCTGCCCATCGCCTGGAACTTCGACAACTAGGGCCCTCGCCCAGCGCCCTGCCCATCACAAGAAAGGAGCCTTGCCGGCTCCTTTTTCACTGATTCACCGCATCGCGCGGCTCGTCCCGACCTTTGCGTCACATCTCAGGTGAGATAGTAACGCCACGACCGGACCGGCTCGGCGTAACCGACCCGGATGCAGAAGGGCGCCAGCTCGTGATTGGCCTGCTCCAGGCTGAGGGACTGGTGAGTATCCTCCCGACACCACTGCACGAACTCGTCGCTGTTGAAGCTGTAGTGATCCCCGTGGAAGACCCCGTGGGCCTCGATCAGTCCGATGGCTTGCTCCGTATTCATGTCTGGCCTCCTGGCACTGTGCTGCTCCCTTTAATGTTAGCGAGCAAGTGCGGCTTGCGAGGCGTCATCGGCCATATCCTTGACCTGCGGCAATTGGTAAAGGGGAAACCAGAGGATTACCAGCAGAACAGCGACAACCGGGTTTCGCGAACGTCTGATTACGCTTCGCCAATCAAACCTACGGGCCAAAATGCCTACAGAATGGCGACAACTGGTTTTCGTGAACGTCTCATTACGTTTCGCCCATCACGCCTGCAGTCCTCATAACCAAAATTTAGTCTTGGCATAAGATAATAATCTTCCTAATTATGATAACCTGTAAACCAATCCTATTAAGAGTCAACTTCAAGAGTCGCTTCTTTACTTGGAAAAGAATATGGACGTTAATCACAAGATAAGACTAATAGCAAGTTACATTGGACCAAGGTTGTTAACCTACAGCCTTGCCATTGATTCTGAGAAACCTGAAGAACTAGACAAAATCGCAGCATCACTATCAGAGGTTCAGAATGAGGTTGTTCATTTTCTAGCGAAGAAAATTGAAGAGATTAGGATTAGACAAGCAACTGAAGGGATAATAGGAGATAGTATATCTCTTTCACTATCCTCATTAGAAATAGCTGGAAAAAACATTTTTGATTTTTTCAGAAAACATTGTGGCGGTAGTTACCCACAATATAAAACAGATGACCCTATACTATCCTTGCTAGTGACTACATGCATTTCTGAATATCCAATATTGATGTTGAGACATTCGCAGGGCAGTCATGATGTAGGTATGTATATAAACACCAACCATGACAATGTAATTAAGTTCATTTCCTTGGTTAAAAGTGACATCCTTAACAAAATAACCAATCAAAAGGATGGTTTTGACTACTGTTTTGCTGTGAGGTTGGATAACGGCACTGAGTTTTCCACTCAAGTATATTCTGCATTCAACACTCTTATTATAAGATCATTTCAAAATGCCTGTAACAAAATGGCATATTCATTATCTGATGTATTAAAAGAAATTGATATAAATCTAAATTCACTTAGGGAGTTAGCTAGCAACGGTGAGATTGAGTATTCATATTTCATGGGAATTAGAGGTATGAACTTTGATGGGCGCGAATTCAGATAATAACTGCAACACCCATGGTGCATAGGAGAGAAGAGGCCAACTGCCGGTTCTGGTACGCTTCTTCTCGCCAAAGAAACAAAGCGGAACACCATGAG
>NZ_JAPCIZ010000096.1:0-12220 GCF_027707725.1 Aeromonas sp. QDB25
ATGCACGGCGACAGCAGGGTGATGGTGGTGGTGTGTTTGGAGACAGCCAGTTTACCAGCACCCTGTCTGTCAACTTCCACTTTCCCAGGATCCCGCGAAGAACCTTTTTTTTGGTCGCGACTCGCCTTTCGGGTCGCAGCGCTGCAACGAGGTGGCACTGCGATTCCAGGCAGCCTGGCGCCATGGCCCTGACCCGGAACCGAGGGAGGAGATGCAATGAACGGACGACAAGGATGTGCGGGACTGCTGCTGGCGGCGTTGTCGCTGCCGGTGCTGGCACTGGGAGCCCCGGAGCAGGAGGAGCTCAGGCTCGGCTTCATCAAGCTGACCGACATGGCGCCGCTGGCGGTGGCCTACGAGCGTGGCTATTTCGAGGATGAGGGACTCTACGTCACCCTCGAAGCCCAGGCGAACTGGAAGATCCTGCTGGATCGGGTGATAGACGGCGAGCTGGACGGTGCCCAGATGCTGGCGGGCCAGCCCCTGGCGGCCCACATCGGCATCGGCACCCAGGCCGAGCTGGTGACGGCGTTTGCCATGGATCTCAACGGCAACGCCATCACGGTGGCCAACAGCGTCTGGGCCGCCATGGCGCCCCAGTTGCCCAGGCCGCAGGCGGGCCAGGTGCCGCCCCCGGTGAGCGCCGCCGCCCTCAAGCCCGTGGTGGCGGAGTATCGCAAGGGGGGCAAGCCCTTCAACATGGGGATGGTCTTCCCCGTCTCCCCCCACAACTACGAGCTCAGGTACTGGCTGGCGGCGGGCGGCCTGCACCCCGGCTTCTATGCCCCCCAACTCGGGGACAACTCGGGCCAGCGCCAGGCGGACGTGCTGCTGTCGGTGACGCCGCCCCCCCAGATGCCCGCCACCCTGGAGGCGGGCACTATCGCCGGCTACAGCGTGGGGGAGCCCTGGAACCAGCAGGCGGTCGCCAGGGGCATAGGGGTGCCCGTCATCACGGATCAGGAGATCTGGCGCAACAACCCGGAGAAGGTGTTCGGCGTCACCCGGCAGTGGGCCGAACGTCACCCCAACACCCATGTGCGGCTGGTGAAGGCGCTGCTGCGGGCGGCCTGGTGGCTGGATGCAGACGACAACGGCAACCGGCGCGCGGCGGCCAAGCTGCTGGCCAGACCCGAGTACGTGGGGGCGGACGAGCAGGTGATCGCGAGCTCCATGACGGGCACTTTCGAGTACGCCAGGGGGGACAAGCGCCAGGTGCCGGATTTCAACGTCTTCTTCCGCCACCACGCCACCTATCCCTACTACTCCGACGCCATCTGGTACCTGACCCAGATGCGGCGCTGGGGCCAGATCCCCGAGGCCAGGCCGGACGCCTGGTTCGAGCAGGTGGCCAAGGCCGTCTATCAACCGGATGTCTATCGCCAGGCCGCCGAGGCGCTGATCGCCGAGGGCAAGCTCAAGGCCACCGACTTCCCCGACTTTGCCAGCGAGCAGGGCTATCGCGGCCCCCAGGATGGCTTCATCGACGGCCTCATCTATGACGGCCGCCACCCCAACGCCTACCTGCAACAGTTCGCCATCGGCCTCAAGGGCGATGAGCGGGTGCAATGAGCAAGGAGATCCCGATGAAACGACACGCATTGCCCCTCATCCATTTAAAAGCCATCAACTGGAAAATCATGGTGCAGCCCCTGCTCGGCGTGCTGCTCTTCCTCGGCCTCTGGCAGTGGGGGGCGAGCCAGGTGCAGACCAGTCTGGGCACCCTGCCGGGGCCGCTCGCCACTGCCAGCCAGCTCTGGTCCCTCGGGCAGGAGCATCTGCAGGAGCGGGAGAAGGCGGCGGCCTTCCTCGAACGCCAGCAGGTGCGCAACGCCGAGCGACTGGCGGCGGATCCGGCGGCCGAGGTGAAGCTGCGTCCCTACACAGGACGCCCCACCTTCTTCGATCAGATAGCCACCAGCCTGCTCACCGTGCTGTGCGGCTTCGCGCTGGCGACTCTGATCGCCATTCCGTGCGGGGTGCTGCTCGGCATGAATCAGGGGCTCTATCGCGCCGCCAACCCGGTGATCCAGCTGCTCAAGCCGGTCTCCCCCCTGGCCTGGCTGCCCCTCATCACCCTGGTGGTGAGCGCTCTGTATGCAAACCCCGCCCCCTGGCTTGCCAAGTCCTTCCTCACCTCGGCCCTGACGGTGACCCTCTGCTCCCTCTGGCCGACCCTGATCAACACGGCGGTGGGGGTGGCGGGGCTGGATGGGGATCTGCACAACGTCAGCCGAGTGCTGCGCCTCTCCTTTGTGACCCATGTGCGGCGCATCGTGCTGCCCGGGGCCCTGCCCATGATCTTCACCGGGCTGCGGCTCTCCCTGGGGGTGGCCTGGATGGTGCTAATCGCGGCGGAGATGCTGGCCCAGAACCCGGGGCTCGGCAAGTTCGTGTGGGACGAGTTCCAGAGCGGCGGCTCTGCGTCTCTGGCCCGCATCATGGTGGCGGTGATCACCATAGGCCTCATCGGCTGCGCCCTGGACAGGGGCATGCTGGCCCTGCAGCAGTGGTTGTCCTGGGACAAGCGCCAGGTGCTGCGTTAATCACATTTCTATTCAGGCAGGAGAAGAGCCAATGAAGAGTTATCTGGAGATAAGCGACGTCGGCATCTCGTTCGAGACGGAGCAGGGCAGCTTCGAGGCCTTGAGCCGGGTCAACTTGCGCATCGAGAAGGGGGAGTTCGTCTCCCTCATCGGTCACTCGGGCTGCGGCAAGAGCACCGTCCTCAACCTGGTGGCCGGGCTGCTGGAGCCGACCCTGGGTGGCATCATTCTCGATGGCCGCGAGGTGGCGGGGCCGGGGCCCGAGCGGGCCATGGTGTTCCAAAACCACGCCCTGCTGCCCTGGCTCAGCGTCCAGCAGAACGTGGCGCTGGCGGTGGCCCAGGTGGAGTCTGACAAGCGGGCGGTGGCGGAGCGGGTGGACTACTACCTCTCCCTGGTGCAGATGGATCACGCCAGCCAGAAGATGCCCCACGAGCTGTCGGGGGGGATGAAGCAGCGGGTCGGCATTGCCCGCGCCCTCTCGCTCTCCCCCAAGGTGCTGCTGATGGACGAGCCGTTCGGCGCCCTCGATGCCCTGACCCGGGCCCATCTGCAGGATGCTCTGATGGCGATCCAGGCGGAGCTTGGCAACACCGTCATCATGATCACCCACGACGTGGACGAGGCGGTGCTGCTCTCCGATCGCATCGTCATGATGACCAATGGCCCCAGCGCCACCGTCGGGGAGATCCTGACCGTCGACCTGCCAAGGCCCAGAGACAGGGTCGCCCTGGCGGACGATCCCCACTACCACAAGCTGCGTCAGCAGGTGCTGCGCTTCCTCTACGAGAAGCAACGCAAGGTGACCCCCCTCAAGGCAGCCGGGCAGGTGCGCAGCAAGCTGCGCGCCTGAGCCCGCCGGATTCAAGGAAGAGAGACATGACAGACAAAGAGCAACAGTGGGTGGCAGAGGACGGCATGGACCTGCTCGGTCGCCAGAACAGTGGTTCCGCCGACACGGCCGACAAGCAACGGCTGCTGGTGGTGGGTAACGGCATGGTGGGCCATCACTTCGTCGAACAGCTGGTGGCGGCGGGCGGCCTCGAGCGGTTTGAGGTGACGGTGTTTGGCGCCGAGCCTGACCCCGCCTACGACAGGGTGCATCTGTCCGAGGTATTCGGCGGCAAGGCGCCCCAGGCCCTGCGCATGGCGGATCCCGCCTGGTATGAGGAGAGCGGCATTGCGCTGCGACTGGGGGCCGAGGTGGAGGTGCTCGACCGGGCGGCCCGCACCCTGACGCTGGCCAACGGCGAGCAGTTCCCTTACGACCGTCTGGTGCTGGCGACCGGCTCGGTCCCCTTCGTGCCCCCCATCCCCGGTCATCAGCGAGAGGGGTGCTTCGTCTACCGTACCCTGGGAGATCTCGCCGCCATCCGCGATGCCTGCGCCCAGGCCCGCAGCGGCGTGGTCATCGGTGGCGGCCTGCTGGGGCTGGAGGCGGCCAACGCCCTGCGCTTGCTCGGCCTCAAGACCCAGGTGGTGGAGTTCGCCCCCAGGCTGATGCCGGTGCAGCTCGACGAGAGCGGCGGCGCCGTGCTGCGGGACAAGATCCAGGCCCTCGGGGTCGAGGTGCTGGTGGAGAAAGCCACCGAGTGCATCGAGCAGGGGGAGCAGGCCCGTCATCGCCTGCGTTTCAAGGACGGTTCCCACATTGAGACCGACGTGCTGCTGTTCTCGGCGGGGATCCGCCCCGCCGACACCCTGGCCCGGCAATCCGGGCTGGAGGTCGGGGAGCGCGGCGGCATCTGCATCGACGACGGCTGCCACAGTTCGGATCCCGCCATCCTCGCCATCGGCGAGTGCGCGCTCTGGCAGGGGCGCATCTTCGGCCTGGTGGCTCCCGGCTACCAGATGGCCCGGGCCGCAGTGGCCAGTCTGTGCGGCGGCGAGACCCGCTTTATCGGGGCCGACATGTCCACCAAGCTCAAGCTGATGGGGGTGGACGTGGGCTCCATCGGCGATGCCCACGCCAACACCGCCGGCGCCCAGGAGTTGCTGCTGCTGGACAGGGTCAACGGCATCTACAAGAAGCTGGTGACCGACGGCGAGGGCAATCGCCTGCTCGGCGCCATCCTGGTGGGGGACGGGGCCGATTATGAGCGGCTGCTGCAGTACTACCAGAACGGGGTGGCGCTGCCCCAGCCGCCGCTCTCCCTGCTGGTGGGGGAGGCAGGGGCCGCTCCCGCGCCCCTGGTGCTGCCGGACAGCGCCATCCTCTGCTCCTGCCACAACGTCAGCAAGGGGGACGTGGTAGCCGCCGTTCGGGCGGGCAATCACGAGCTGTCGGCGGTGAAGAGCTGCACCAAGGCCGGCACGGGTTGCGGCGGTTGCAGCAACCTGCTCAAGCAGGTAGTGGATCAGACCCTGGCAGACCTTGGCGTCGAGGCGGACAAGGGGTTGTGCGAGCACTTCGCCTACGGCCGTCAGGAGCTCTATCACCTGGCCCGGGTGGGCGAGCTGAAGAGCTTCGAGGCGCTGCGGGACAAGCACGGCCAGGGGTTGGGGTGCGACATCTGCAAGCCGACGGTGGCCTCCATCCTGGCGTCCCTCTGGAACGAGCACGTGCTGGAGAAGCCCCACCGCGCGTTGCAGGATACCAACGACGCCTTCCTTGCGAACCTGCAAAAGGACGGCACCTATTCGGTGGTGCCGCGCATCCCGGGGGGGGAGATCACCCCGGAGGGGCTCATCACCATCGGCGAAGTGGCGCGCAAGTACGGCCTCTACACCAAGATCACCGGCGGCCAGCGCATCGATCTCTTCGGCGCCCGGGTCGACCAGCTGCCCGCCATCTGGGGTGAGCTGGTGGCGGCGGGCTTCGAGACCGGTCAGGCCTACGGCAAGTCGGTGCGCACCGTGAAGTCCTGCGTGGGCTCCACCTGGTGTCGTTACGGGGTACAGGACTCCATGACCCTGACCCAGACCCTGGAGCACCGCTACAAGGGACTGCGGGCGCCACACAAGCTGAAGTTTGCGGTCTCCGGCTGCACCCGGGAGTGCGCCGAGGCCCAGAGCAAGGACATCGGCGTCATCGCCACCGAGCGGGGCTGGAACCTCTATGTGTGTGGTAACGGCGGCATGCGGCCGCGCCACGCCGACCTCTTTGCCACGGATCTCGACGAGCAGACCCTGATCCGCTACATCGACCGGCTGCTGATGTTCTACGTGCGCACCGGGGACAGACTGCAACGTACCTCGGTCTGGATGGAGAACATGGAAGGGGGGCTCGACTACCTAAAGTCGGTGATCATCGAGGACAGGCTCGGCATCGGTGCCGAGCTGGAGGCCATGATGGAGGGGATAGTCGGCACCTGGCAGTGCGAGTGGAAGAGCACATTGGCGGATCCGGACAAGCTCAAGCTGTTCGAGGCCTTCGTCAACCGGCCCGAGGACGAGACGCCGCCGCGCCGTGAGGAGCGGGGGCAATGGGTGCCGGATATCGCTATCAAGGAGGTGGTATGAGCGACATAAAAGAAGAGACCTTACAGTCAGAACCTGGAGCCTGGCATAGGGTATGCGAGCTGGCGGCGCTGCCGGAGCAGGCCGGGCGCAGCGCCTGGCTGGAGGGGCGGGTACTGGCGCTGTTTCGCCTCGGGGAGCATGTCTATGCCCTGGACGGGGTGGATCCCCTGGCCGGCGTCGCGGTGCTAGGGCGTGGCCTGGTGGGGGATGCCGGTGGGGAGCCCGTGGTCGCCTCGCCCCTTTACAAGCAGCGCTACGCCCTGATGGACGGTCGCTGTCTGGACGATCCTGCCCTGAGCGTCGCCTGCTGGCCGGTGCGACTGGAGGGGAGCGAGGTCTGGGTACAGCTGGGGTGAGTGGCTCCATCTGAAAACCGTTTTTCTATCACCGGGCTTGCCCGGTGATTTTTTGTGCGCGACCCGACATTTCTTGCACGAGAGGATGGCGGGAAAACGTTTTTCGGAAATAATGGACAAACGTTTGCAACTGGATGTTTGTCTATGACGGAACGTGAACAAGAGATCCTCGCCCTGCTGCGCCAGGATCCCATGATTGCCCAGCAGGAGCTGGCGGACAGGCTCGGCATCAGCCGCTCCGCGCTGGCGAGCCACATCTCCAGCCTGATGCGCCAGGGCTATGTGCAGGGGCGCGGCTATGTGCTGCGCGAAGGCCCCTACGCCGTGGTGATAGGCGGCGCCAACATGGATATCTGCGGCTGCAGCCACGACAACCTGCGCATCGGGGATTCCAACCCGGGCCGGGTACGCACCTCCGCCGGCGGGGTGGGGCGCAACATCGCCGAGAACCTGGCGCGCCTTGGTACCGACACCCGGCTGTTGACTGCGGTGGGCAACGATCAATACGGCCACCACCTGCTGGAGGTGAGCCAGCGCGCCGGGGTCGACGTGCGCCAGGTACTGGTACTGGAGGGTCAATCGACCTCCTGCTACCTCAGCCTGCACGATGGCAGCGGCGAGATGAGCTGCGCCGTCAACGACATGGGGATCATCGAGCAGCTCACCCCGGCCCGGCTTGCCCCCTTGAGCGGCTTCCTCGGCGCGGCCCGGCTCTGGGTGCTGGACACCAACCTCGCCACCCACACCCTGGACTGGCTGTTCGAGCGCCAGGGGGAGCACATCATCTTCGTGGACACCGTCTCTGTGGCCAAGGTGGAGAAGATCCGCCCCTGGCTGCACCGCATCCACACCCTGAAACCGAACCGCACGGAAGCCGAGCAACTGTGTGGCTTCACCATCGCCGGGCCCGACACCTGGCCCATGGCGGCGGCCTGGTTCCACCGCGCCGGGGTGCAGCGGCTCTTCCTGAGCCTCGGCGATCAGGGGATCTTCTACAGCGACGGGGCGTGCCAGGGCCATCTGCCCGTGCTCGGCAGCCCGGTCGTCAACGTGACCGGCGGCGGCGATGCCTTCATGGCAGGGCTAGCCCACGCCTGGTTGCAGGAGCAGGACATCGTCGAGACGACCCGGTTCGCCCTCGGCTGCGCCGCCCTCACCGTCAATTGTTCCGATACCGTCTTTTCCGGCCTATCCAAGGCCGCCGTTGAACGCATGCTGGAGGAGTACCCATGTTGAACGCTTACCTCGATATCCAACCGGTCGTCGCCGAAGCGCTTGCCGCCGGCAAACCCGTCGTTGCCCTGGAGTCCACCATCATCTCCCACGGCATGCCCTATCCGCAGAACGTGGAGACGGCGCGCCAGGTGGAGCAGGTGGTGCGGGACAACGGCGCCGTGCCGGCCACCATCGCCATCATCGACGGCCGCCTCAAGGTGGGCCTGGATGCGGGGGCCCTGGAGGCGCTGGGCAAGGCCGGCCACGCCGCCATCAAGTGCAGCCGCCGTGACATCCCCTTCGTGCTGGCGAACAAGGGGATGGGGGCCACCACGGTGGCCTCCACCATGATAGTGGCCGCCATGGCCGGGATCCGGGTGTTTGCCACCGGCGGCATCGGCGGCGTGCATCGCGGCGCCCAGGAGACCTTCGACATCTCGGCTGACCTGCAGGAATTTGCCCAGACCCCGGTGGCCGTGGTCTGCGCCGGTGCCAAGTCGATCCTCGACATCGGCCTGACCCTGGAGTACCTGGAGACCCAGGGGGTGCCGGTCATCGGCTACCAGACCGAGGAGCTGCCCGCCTTCTATACCCGGGAGAGCGGCTTCAAGGTGGATTACCGCCTCGACACCCCGGCGGCGATCGCCGAGGCGCTGCGCCTGAAGTGGGAGCTGGGGCTGGCGGGAGGTGCCGTGGTGGCGAACCCCATCCCGGCCCAGTTTGCGATGCCGAAGGCGGACATCGACGCGGCCATCAAGCAGGCGCTGCGGGAAGCGGACGAGCAGGGGGTCAAGGGCAAGGAATCCACCCCCTTCCTGCTGGCCCGGGTGTGCGAGCTGACCGGCGGCAACTCCCTGGCGGCCAACATCCAGCTGGTACTGAACAACGCCGCCCTGGGGGCAAAGATTGCCGCCAGCCTGTAAACACCTTTGCGAAAGATGCAAAAGAGGGCCAACAGGCCCTCTTTTTATTGCGCGAATCGGTGAGATAACCCCCTTATTCCAGCACCAGCCGCCCGTTGAGAGGTTGGACGGGGCGGTTGTTGGGGTGGTGCATCACCGCCTTGAAGGCATCGATCTGGGCCTGGCTGGCTTGGACCGGCTCCTTCATCACCAGCCAGCGCACTCCTTCCGAGCAGGGTGGGGTGGTCAGGGACCCGCTGAAGCGGTAGTAGTCGTGCTGGGCGGGCAGCAGTTGCTCTGCCGAGATGGGTTCCTTGAAGGCATGGATCTCCCCCGCCTTGGCTGGCAACACCTGCCAGGCCTGGCTCAGGGCCCCATTGGCCCGGCCCGGTTCGAACATCACGGCGACCACCGCCAGCTCCCCCTTGGCGTTGGCGTGGACCAGGTGACCCTCCAGGGGGTAGGACCTGCCTTCGATGAGGTTTTCGCTGGGGGCGTGGAAGTGGAACTGCTTGAGCTCGAAGCGCATGCCGTCGAGCTCAAGGGTGCTGCCGGGGGCATAGTTGACCTGCACCGTGTGGCCGTTGTTGACCAGCGTCTTGCCACCCGCCTGATAGTGGAACTGCAGGGGGGCCAGATCGGCCTTCACCAGACCCGAGAGATTGACCGGCGACTGGTTGCTGCCGGCACACTGGCCATATTCCGGGGTCAGGCTGGCCCATTTCGCCGGGCCGGCCTCGCCGCTGTATTCCCAGTGTGTGGTGGCGGCAAAGGCGGCAGGGCAGAGCAGCAGGGCGCCAGCCAGCAGGGACTTTTTCATCATGCATCCTTATCCTGATTGAAAAGCACGGCCATTCCTGGCCTTCCGGCAGGAAGGCCTCGTCAATGGCATCGTTGGAAACGCAGGGTACGCGGTGCCAGACTGGATTAATTGTTATGAAAAGTCTGTCGTCATCGTTATTTGAAGCGTGGCATGAGGCGGCGCCATGATGTATTCCGGCAACGGGGCCCGCTTATTCATGAAGGAGAAATCCTGCGGGCATTTTCGCCATGAACGGCCCCCTTTCATGGTGCCCCAAATAGCTGACGGGCTGATTCTAGAGGGCTTTTCATGGCTCCGTTTGATCTCGAGCAAACAAGCGCGGACTAATTATCGGGCTTGAGGATCCCTTATTTCGTTTGGATTTTTTCGATATTCCCTGACCCGGCCAGGGGCGTGCGTGGTGGGAGCCGGGCGCTGTGCTGACAGAGTACCTCGGTGTTGACCCCTTATCCCTCTGATCGTGCTGGAGAAATTCCCCCCTCAGCACAGTGACGGCGGGATGACAATCCCCCGGTTGGCGGCGCCTTGTTTGCGGTTTTGCCGTCCTCTTCACATTTCCGGATTGCTCGCTATTTGTGCGATTGCCTTACTCATCCGACCTGGTGTCAAATCACTCCGCCTAACACAAGGAGTGGCATAATAATGAATAATATCAATAAATTAGTTCTGGCTATCTGATTCACTCTCACCACTTTCCCGAGCCTGGCGGCGGGATTCCAGTGCGGGGAGCACGTCACCCAGGGGGTACCCGGTCAATCCAGTCAGCTGTTGTGCCGGGAGGGCTATGCCGCCGGGTACAACTACGACACCAAGGTCTCTGACTGGGTCTCTTACCGGATGACGGCCGCCAGCGCCCAGGGCCAGGTGCCGCGCAAGGATGCCTTCGCCGAGGACAAGGAGGTGCCGGTGCAGTTTCGCGCCACCCTGTCGGACTACAAGGGCTCGGGCTATGACCGCGGCCACCAGGCGCCGGCGGCGGACATGCGCTCCACCGCCAACACCATGAAGCAGAGCTTCCTGCTGACCAACATGACCCCGCAACTGCCGGCGCTCAACCAGGGGGCCTGGCGCATCCTGGAGGAGAAGACCCGGCAGTGGGCCATCACCTACAAGAGCGTGCAGGTGATCACCGGCCCCATCTTCACCCACTCCGATGGCGCCATCGGCAACGGCGTGACCGTGCCCCACGCCTACTACCGGGTGGTGATGGATCTGGCGGGCAAGCGGGCCATCGCCTTCATCCTGCCGCAAGAGAACGTCTCGGCCAGTCGGCTGGCGGACTATGTGGTGACGGTGGATGAGGTGGAGGAGCAGACCGGACTCGACTTCTTCACCGAGCTGCCGGATGAGCAGGAAGAGGCCATGGAGTCGCGGCTGTCGGCCATGTGGGGCGGTTAGCGCGTCCGGCAGGGGTAACGGGGGCCCAGGCCCCCGTTACCCACACGGGCTTCCGGCCATTGTCATGGTCCCTGGTACAGGGCCAGTACAGCTTGGGTCTGGCATCGGGTCCTTATCATGACTCCTTTTTTCAGGAGGCATCATGTCAGCGCTGTTTTCCCTTCACTCCTCGTCCACTCTTGCCCGCGCGTTGCGCATCTGCGTACCCATGGCGCTGCTGGGGGCTGCTGTTCCCCCGGCCATGGCCGACGAGGATATCCGCTTGGGGCAGACCATTCTGCTCGGGGTCGGCGATCATCCCGCCATCATTCCCATGCTCGCCTGCCGGCCGACCAAATCCATCATGGTCAAGGCTGGGCGGGAGTTGACCCTGGAGCGGGTCAAGGTGTTCTACGGCAACGATCGCAGCAAGACCCTCTATTTCGACAAGGTGTTGAGAGAGGATCAGGAGTCGGGGTGGCAATCCCTCGGCAGCCGACTCTGCATCAAGCGCATCGAGGTGTACGGCAATTCGGAAGGGAGCAGGGCGGGGGTCAAGGTGTACGGGCGCAAATGAGCAAAGGGCGGGGGAAATCCCCGCCCAGTGCTTATTTCTTCGGGCGGAACGGTTTGATGATGGCCTCGTCGCACTCGAGATAGGGCCCTTCCATCAGGTCGATGCAGTAGGGAATGGCGGGGAAGACCGCATCCAGGCACTCGCGGATCGATTTGGGCTTGCCCGGCAGGTTGACGATGAGCGAGCTGCCGCGCAGGCCGGCGGTCTGGCGCGACAGGATGGCGGTCGGCACGAACTTGAGGGACTCGGCCCGCATCAGCTCGCCAAAGCCCGGCATCATGCGATCGCACACCGCCTCGGTGGCCTCCGGGGTCACATCCCGCCTGGCCGGCCCGGTGCCCCCCGTGGTAACGACAAGGCAGCACTGCTCATCGTCCACCAGCCGAACCAGGGTCGCCTCAATCTGATCCTGCTCGTCGGGGATCACCTGATAGACGGGCTCCCATTCCGAGGTCAGGTAGGCGTTCAGGGTGTCGATGATGGCCTTGCCGGAGAGATCTTCGTAGATGCCTGCACTGGCGCGATCGCTGACGGTGACGATACCGATTCTTGCCTTGCTCATGGTCTGCCCTTGGTTGCCGCAATAAAGTGGTAAATAAAATAACATAATCAGTGAGATATGTTAAACCGCCGGATGAGGCAACGGGAGGGCATCGAGTCAGGGAGAGAGTCGAATGAAAAACAATTTTGAGAAAAGTCCGTTAATAAGGAATAAGGCCGAGAAAAATGACGCTGAAATTTTATAAAAAAACTGACGCAGGCCGGATTCGGTTAATTTCATGAATCATAAGGAATAAATGATTTTTTCCGCCAACGATGCGCAATTCGTGCCAAAAACCGGACTCCTGTGGCTCTGACTCTTATACACAAGTAGCGCCCTGAACGGAACCATTCCCGTTTTCCAGGATCTGATCTTCCATGTGACCTCCTAACATGGTAACGATCATGATAACTTCTGCTCT
>NZ_JAPCIZ010000097.1:0-3292 GCF_027707725.1 Aeromonas sp. QDB25
AGACGTGCTTCTGATCGTGGACGGGGAGCAGGTGTGGATTGATGGCGAGGAGTTTTACCGTGTGTCGGGCGGAGATTCTATTGAGCTCGACGGTGAGCGAGTAGAACTAGCTTCTAAATTCCACTGCGAGCACGAAACAGATAACAAGGGCACGCTCCACCTCGAAGTGATCGTTGAAGGTCGCCAGATACATGAAAATATCACCTTCATCGACAAGGGCAGCGCCCGGACTATTGAAGTTGAAGAAAATAATTTGTCGCTGGCCGGTTCGAGCGGGCGTGAATGGGGGTAATGAAACATTCGATCCACTCCATCCTGGTCAGGAACTCAAATTATGAACCCTGTGAACCCATACCCGATCAGCCATCAGTTGCGAGCCCTGCAGCGCACAATGGCTCAAGCAGGCTGGGAGATCACCTCCCTCGAACTTGACCTCACCGGGGTCCAGCACGAGGTCACGATCCGCTGCGACCGCGATGATGGTCGCTGGATTTGGGCGCGGGTGGATAGGATTGGCAGGTGTGTGCTGGAGAGCTTCCAGCGCACGCGCACCCTCGGACGGCCGAGCTACGCAACCGGCAAGTGGCCGCTCTCACCGCAAGTAGAGGATGAGTTTCTGTCTCGCCAGCAAGCGGCCAATGGTCGTGAACTGGTGCGGTTGGTGACAGAGTACCTGACGGACAACGCCACAGAGACAATCAGCCTGGGCGAGGTACGCAGAGCCTGGGACGCCATCACGGACACTCGCACCCGTTTCCGGGTATAAACCCTTCCAAGGCCGGGCTACCGGCCACTCTTTCTGGCAGCTCCATACCGTAACGCCCCCGAATTAACGCAGACACTTCTTCCGTCCTCTACGGACATTGACACACCGCTTGTCGCGCCACGCTCTTAACCTCATCTCTCGCAAGATCTAATCCAGATTCGTTGCGCCCATCACGCTTTACAAATATGATGGAGATCGGCTTTAAAAGTCAGAGATAGGCGTTTTTCAATGACGAGAGACCTGACGTTCTACCGACGTAGAGACATAGCAGTGATGGTTGTCCTGGCAGGACTGGGTTTTTACCTGTTCAAAGCTCTGTTTGTGATTGGGATGCCATCGCCCAAGTTTTCTGGGTGCTTGACCCACAAGATCTTCCTGGTCAGCAAGTTGGAAGAGGATGTGGTCAGGGGAGGCATCTATGCGGTCTCGATGGACCGGGATCTGAAAATCGCCAAGAAGGGCGAAAAGTTGATGAAGATTGTGGCCGCCACCGGGGGTGACAAGGTCCGGGTAGATCTTGATGGCGTGTGGGTCAACGAAAAGACCTATTACCCCGTGCCGCTGCACGGCATAGCAGGGCGATTGAAGATTCCAGAGTCCGAGGTGATGAAGACCATTACCGTCCCCGCCGGACATTTGTATCTGATCGGCAATACCGACCGCAGTTACGACTCGCGTTTTTGGGGAACGATAGATGAAAAGAACGTTATTGGCCGGGCTATTACTGTCATGTAATCCCGTGCTTGCCCAAGAGCAGCCGTCGGCACCGATGGATGTGGATGCACTGTCTCGGGAAATGGCCATCAATGCCAAGGCCATTCAGCAGCAAGCCATGAAAGACCCCACCAAGTTGGTGATGCGGACGCAGGCTGAGCAGATCACCGACGAGCAGCACGAGCAGGCCCAGAAGATCACCGATGAGGCGATGCGTAAGGCCGCCTCCGTGCAGACCACCCAGCAGATCGGTAAGGTGTTCGGCAACATGAAGCAGGGCGACCTCGCCGCTGTGCTTGGGGCTGACAAGGTGAGTAGCAGCGACAAGGATAAGGCCGCGGCGCTCGGGAACGGGATGATGTTCCTCTCGATGTCCCTGCCGGACAAAGACCTCATGGCGTCCCTGGAAGTGGCAGCTCGCTACTCGATGCCGGTCGCCTTCATCGGCCTGCTCAAGGGCAGTGGCACCATCACGGACACAGCAAGGCAGCTGCGTGTCATCGCTCGCAAGGCGGGGATCAGCGAAGACCGTGAGCCCCAGGTACTGCTCAATCCGGTCGCCTTCGAGAAGTACGGGGTGACCGTGGTTCCCACCATCATTCGAGATATGGGGGATGGCTCCTTCCACCGCCTAGAAGGCTCTATCAACATCAACTATTTCGAAGATGCCGTGGCCCAGCAGGAAGAGGGCGAGCGCCTGAACCAGCGGGTGGGTCCGACCTGGAAGATTGAAGAACTGAGTCTGGTTGAGGAGATGAAAAAGCGGGCCTTGGCCATCGACTGGAAGGCCAAGCAAGATGCCGCCGTGGCTCGCTTCTGGAACAACCAGACGATGCACAGCCTTCCTCCGGCGAGCAAGGATGAGCGGTGGATGATCGATCCTACCGTCAAGGTGGTGAAGGACGTTGTCGACCCCAAAGGCAATGTGTTGGCCAAGGCCGGAACCATCGTCAATCCCTTGGCTCAACCCCACGCCGCGCTACGGATGATCGTTATCAACCCGCAGTCGCAGCTGGAGTTGGACTGGACCAAGGCTTACCGGGAGAAGAATCCCTTCGCCGGTCAAACCATGGTGCTGGCCACCGATTACACCCGAGAACAGGGTTGGGATGTGATGCGTCGGGCCAACGAGCATCTGCAGACCCGTACCCGGCTGCTGCCCAAAGAGCTCATAGAGCGCTTCCACCTAGCGGCAACCCCCACCGTGATTGAAACCTCGGGCACCGTGTTTGCCGTGCAGCAATTCGCCATAGCGGCTCAGGAGGCGACCCAATGAAAATGATATTCCTCACCATCGGTTTCCTAGTCGGAGTGGTGTTTGCGACCAAATACCCCTATATGGCCGACACCATCTCGGCATGGGTGCAGACCAATCCCGTACTGACGGGGCTGATGAGATGACATTCCTCAATCGGTTGGTTAAGAGGTTGCTCAGGGCCGTGCTCATCGCAGCGCTGTGTGGTGGGGTGGCCGCATTCACGACCTGGTCGGTGATGGCCGCGCAGCCCGGCAAGGATTTCAACCTGGACTGCGAAGACGGGAAGATACTGCAGGGCATCATCGACAAGATCTGTTGGTCCTGCGTGCTGCCTATGCGGATCATGGGCGTGGGCCCCAAACCCGCTGGCGCGGCTCCCAGTAAGTCAATCTGCATGTGCAATGACAACAACGGGGTACCTGAGATTGGCTGGCAGCTTGGCTATTTCCAACCGGCGAGAGTCGAAGAGGTGGTCAAAACCCCGTGGTGCTCGCCGTTCCTCGGTGGGATCAAGCTGCAGGACAGTTCCTTCGAGGTGGGCCGCGACCGGGCAT
>NZ_JAPCIZ010000097.1:3302-12201 GCF_027707725.1 Aeromonas sp. QDB25
TCTGCTGAGACCGATAAGCCACGCCAAGTGTTTATGGACTCCCACTTTTTCACCTACCCGATCTTCCAGATGTTGAACCTGTTGATGATCCCCTCCTGCTCTGGGGACAACCACATGGACCTCGACCTCCTGACAATGAGTGAGATTGATCCGCTCTGGAGCAATGACCTGCTGACGTTTGTCTTGAACCCTGAATCGGTCGTCTTCGCCAATCCGCTGGCGCTGGCGTGGTGCATGGCGGACTGTGTGGCCACCACGCTCAAGTCTGAGTCGGAGAAAAACTATTTTTGTGCGGGCTGTGATGGGCTCATCTACCCGCATACCGGCAACATTCACGGCGTCACCGACCCGGTTCAAAACTCAAGCCTACTGTTGCAACGCCAACTGGCGTCCTTGCACCGACGTGGCCTAGCCGAAAAAACCATGGGGGAGGAGGAGATGTGCGAGTCGTCGTACAGCTACTTCATTCCACGCTCGCAATACCGGGTCTCGATGCTCTACCCAGTCCCCGAGTCAACCAACTCGCGCCCGTTGTTTACGCCGCCTGCTCAAGGTAGTGGCGGTTCGTCCAGCCCCAGTAATTTCATTCCCACGGAGGACTGCTGTCACCGTCTGGGAGAGAGCGTCCATCAGTGGTCAACCCTCAAGGGAGGGCGCTCTCGACCGGGCAAAGAAAACTATGTGTATCTCGTGTGGCGCTACGTGGATTGCTGTGTCGGGTATATGTCTACAAGATGATAAAAAGCCATAAATAACAAATAGCTACAGCGATTTTAAAGGGATTGGGGGACAAATGGAACAGGGCCAAATAGCACACGGAAGCGCCATGCGGCACTGGTCGTTAAGCGTCATCTTCACCTATTTTGTGGTGTTCGTGTTCCACCCGGCATTTGTCCTGACGCTGGCGGTCAACCTGTCACCCGGTCGTGCCATGGCGGCGCAAGCAAACGCGATCTATGACAGCCTGAACTCAAAGTACAAGGTCAACACGCCGGATAACGATGTCGCCAAAGAGGAGCGCCTGAGCGAGATCCATCAGAAGTACGGCAAGGGCGTGGGTGGATCGGCCGATGTCATCAAGTCGCTGGAGAAATACCAGGGCCAGAGCCATGTCGGTACCAACGTCAACCTCACCGGCTACAGCAAAACCGACTTCACCCAGTCCTACAAGGACACTTACAACCAGGCCACTACCGGTGGGAACGGTGTCGGCAACCTGACCCTGCCTGGCGTCTCCGGCAACAATGCCTCCATGAAGTACGCCCAAGACGGCGGGGTGAAGCTCACCCGCGATGCCAATGGCAATTACGTCAGCACCCCGACCAATGCAGCGACGGTCAATCAGGTAGGCACGGTTGTCGGCTCGGAAGCCAATAACGCGGAGAGTTCGTTCGAGGCCAAGAGCACCTATGACCCGCACGATGAAACCAATCTAATCGACGTGGTGAAGCAGGAGATCAGCCGGGCGCAGACTGGCGGGCAGACCAGCGATAGCGTGGTCTATCGCACCCTCATGAGTTCCTACAGGGAGAACAAACCACAAAACATCTCCCGTGATGACCCGGTGTTCAACGGGGCCAAGACCGCTGTTGATGATGCTCGTTACCAGCGCGGCCTGTTTGAAGGGTCGTGTCAAAGTATTACCCGGACAACGACCAAGGACACGCATTACCCCGATTGGAAGGAGGCCCGTTGTAGTTCCCCCAAGAAGGATAACTTCACCTCGTGTCAGCTCGAACGCGACCTCCATGTGCCGGTCTACATCGAGGGCGGAGACGGCTCCATGTCAGTGTGCGGGGCGGATTGCGTAAAAATCCGTATCGGTAAGCAGGGTGATAACTATTGGAATGGCGGCTCCTGCGGCATCTTCAGTAACGCTCTCACCCTGAAGTTCTCCGCAGAAGCGGTCGTTCGGCAGGCGATGATCACGTCAGCGGAGTGGGATGACCACATGGAAGTGAAGCTGGGGGATACCACGCTGCTCTACCACGTTGATAAACAGATGCGAGATCCGGCGACTTACCCCTTCCCGGTGGCAGGTAGGGGATGTGAGACCAATACCAGCTGGTACTTAGGGGATGGTAGCGGTACCGATAAGATTGGCGGCTACATCGACGTCACCAACCTGGTACGCAACAGCGTGGTGACCGATGGCGACCGTATTATCAACCTCTACAACCGGGTGGCGGTGGGTGACGGCGGTGAAGGCCACTTCGAGATCACCATTAAATTTGACAATGCCAACTTCCGTGATGACCACATCCAAAAGCCTGCAGGTTGCTGGGATGCGGTGCAGCGCTCGGACGGCACCTGTCACATGGACAAGTGGGTACCGACCGACCAGGGCACCAAGCGTTTACCGGATTCCATCCTTAACTTAGGCGGCCCACTCTACCCTGGTGATACCGGCCACTTGACATGGAAGGCCAACGCCAACGGTTTCTTCTGTGACCCGCTTGCCAAGAACAAGTTCTGCATTGATGACGCGCAGACCCAGTGCTTCAACTACGAAGACATCAAGAACATGCCGGATGGCTGCCTTGAGCAGAAAATGAATCCCATGTGCATCGAGAAGAAGCGGGACTGTGTACCGGGTTGGTTTGATGCCGGTACGGGGGCCTGTTACATGGAGGAGATCGTCTATGACTGCGACGAGGGAAAAACCGTCTCCGAAATAGTGGCCAACACCTCGAATACCTGCGGCGAGCTGCCCTGCATAGGCACCGATTGTAACGCTGGAGCCCCCGAGGCCAATAAGGACTTTGGCCAAGTGGCGGGTCTGCTGCAAGCGCTGAGCTTCATCTCGGCTGACGGTGAATGCAACGTCGCTGACCCAACCCAATGCAAGATCTTCCCAGGCGAGGAAAAATATTGCGGCTGGGCGGTAGGGATTGTGGGCAGCATGACTGACGTTGACTGCTGCAAGGAGCCGGATGTCGGCCCCGATATGCTGTCTGCGGCGATGGCCGGGTTCAGCCTCATTCGTTCTGCTAACTGGCAGTCCATTGCAACAAGTGCCTCCGAAATAACAGGCTCAAGCAGCTTCACAGCAATCTATGAAGGTGTCAGTTCAGTTGGTACAAGTATCGGCAACCTTACAGCAGGCGCGATGGATGCCGTGGGTAACATGATGACCACCGCCTCCAACACGGTCATGAGTTCACTCGGGCAAGAAGTAGCCGTCGAAGCTGCAAAGGCAGCAGGTGGTGAAGTGGCAAAGGAGACAGCGCTCAGTGGGATCATCACAGCAGTCGAGCAGAAAGTGATGGGCACCCTCTATAACACGCTGGGTGAAAAAATAGTTGGCGGCGTCATAGAGCAGACCGCCACAGGGTTTGCCCTGACCGAGATGGGGGCCACCATAGTAGGTGCATTCAACGCGGTGATGATTGCCTACACCGTCTACAAGCTGACGATGATGCTCGCCCAAATGCTGGTCTCTTGTAAGCCGGAAGAACTGGAGACTGCCAGCAAGATCCACGAAAAAGCCTGCTTCAAAGTGGGCGACACCTACTGCCTCAAAGAAGTGAACATGGGCATCAAAAAGGTGTGTGTCAAACGAGCACAAAATTACTGCTGCTACAGCTCGATGTTGCCGCGGATTGTGATGCAGCAGGCGGTTATCCAGCTAGGACTTTCAGATTGCAGCGGCATCACCATCGCGCAGATGCAGCAACTCGATTGGTCGCGCATTGACCTCACCGAATGGGTAGCAGAAGCCACCCTCGGGGGAGCCTTGCCGGATGGGCAGGACGACCTGACACTGGAGGCGCTTACCGGCACCGGCCATGTCCTAGCTGGCGGGGAGGACCGTGATACCACCCTGGAGCGACTAAATAACAGGTATGAGAGCGACAAGCTCATCAACGCTTCCAAGGAGACCCAAGACCTCATACAGCTAGAAAACGTGGACTGTTCGTACATGCCAAGACCAGCCATCTGCAAATTCCAATAAATGCTGTTGACTGGCGTTAAACGTCAAAGTACAGTGTTTCTATAAAGTTCACATTGGTTGAGGGAAGTACGATGAAAGCAAAGATCTTCGCAGTAACCACCCTGGCAGTCATGACCCTGGCTGGTTGTTCCTCCACACCGAAGGACATGGGCAAACCCTTCGTGCAGGACAAGAGCAAGAGCGTCGCCCTCAACGTCGCAGCCTATGCCGGGTATCCGACTCTGCTCCGTGATAACAGCTACTCGAACGAACTCGATACGCTGGTGGTTTCAACCAGCAACGCCCTGCTTCTAGCGAATGACTTGGCGGGTAGCTTGGGCTCATTTGGTGGAGCAGCGCTTGGTGCAGGTCTTGGTCTTATGTCGGGCCTGACTGCGGAATACCCGCTAGATCACTCACAGGTGGTCACAGCAAAACTCAATCCGGGTGAAGATTTCCGTTCGCCCCAGGCTGTGGCCAGGGTAATCAAGGCCAACTACCAGAAGCGGATAGCCCGGTCTGGTGATGGTGAAACGCTGGGGGGGTTATTGGCCAAGGAATCGCTGGATGATTATGTCTGTGAAGCCTATTCCTCAAGCAATTTTGACTACAAGTGCTACGACCCAGCATATGAGGATTACAGCCACTTGGTGAAGGTAGCTCGCCCGGCCAATGGCACCGAGTTTGGCGAAGTTATGCCACTGCCGGTGGGCCAATATGGGGTTTATCTCATGCGTACCGACCGGGGTGGGGTGCTGATGCCAAAGGCTGATGCGCCAGACGCTTACTTCTACATGAAGGACGGTGCTTTTGTTATCGGTGACACCATCCTGCCGAAGGTGGCTCCGCGCGAGGACGGCAAGCGGCTGGTGTTCCTGAACGGCAAGGCGACCATGATCTGATGAACACCATGTTGAAAGTGGCCCCCGCTGACTTGCGCGGGGCCCGTACCATCGGGGACTTGCCCTCTGCGGAGTGCTGCATGGTGGCGTTGAAGATTGCGACCGTGAACATTGCAGAGCGGATAGGCTGCACCTTTCACACCGCCATCAAATCGTCCATTCCGGTCTATCGCGCATTCGACCTGACCATTAACCAAGCGAGAGCACACAAAGAATCAGCATTGTTGCTGCTGAATGGCCTAGACCTGCCGGTAACGTTCTGTGAAGGAGAGATTGGTGCCTTCGCTCAGAGCCGATTTAACAGCAGGAGCACAGGCTGTTGAGAAGCAAGCAAGAGGAGGGTCGTAGACACCTTCGGCCCTAAAAGAGAGCCCCAACGCTGTTCGAGCAGCAATGGGGCTGTTACCCAGAGATGAGGAGGTCATCAATGAGTAAGCGAAGGGTACCACCGTGTAGTGGAGAGCAGCAAGCGGTACGGGAAGCAGCACGTCAAGACGCGCAGAACGCCCTAACGCTCTATCGTGCCGGTCGACGGAATGCAGGCGCGAAGCTGTGGGAGCGGTGTATGGCTGCCTGGGGGTAACAACCTAGCGCAGCAACTAACAGGCGGGCCGCTGGGCTCGCCTGCTTTGCCATCAAAATGACGCTCACCGGAAGAAATGCGTCGGGCGTTGATAGTACAATGTCAGTGGAGCGGTTGGCATGATGCTGGATGAAGATGTTCAAACAGTGGTGAAGGAGCTGAGTGCCTGGATGTGTGCGGCCCGAACTGAGATGGGCATTGCACAATCTCGGGTAGCTGGGATACTCGGCAAGTCGTTCAGTGTGGTGCAACGCTTCGATACCGATTGCGGCAGCGCCTCTATGTTGACGTTCTTGGGGTATCTCAAAACCATCGGCCAACTGGAAATGTTTCGGGAAGCGATGTCGCTGCATGGAGTCACACACGATCCACTCAGCGTTGCACACCGTACCCTGCGGCCAAGTAGCAAACCCTATACATACACCCAGTTTCACAAGCACCTGAAATTCGAACCCAATGCCGAGCTACTGGTCACTGAAGCAGTGGCCATGTCGTTGCAGGAGGAAGGTTATCTCACCCGCACTGAATCTGGCGGCAAGAGTGCTAGAAATACAAAGTTTTTTGCCACTTCTCTCAATGGGGCCCGTAATAGCTCTCATACCTATTATTTCGACAACGGTAGACCGCTCATTCGATTACGCCTTGTCGTTCCAGTGGGGCAACTTAATGAAAATGAGTTAGCCATTCTTTTTGCCGGTAGCGAGCATGTGAAAAATTCGCTGAACCAGCAAGTTGCCGCGACCCATAGATACCATCACCTGAGTGAACTCGTAGTCGTACCAGGACACCACGCGCCCACGGTCATAGATCTAAGCCAGAACACGCCAATTGAAGTTCCCTGGATATTAACCCTTCTTCGCCACATCCTGCGCCCGGAGAGTGCTCTGCCTGTGCCACGGCCAGAGTCAGTTGCGGGAGCGTATAGCAAGGTTTCAGCCTCAGAAGTACCGCTGGTGGCCGAGTAAAGGCCACTTTGAAGTGATCTATGAGGGGGTCTGTTAAGACCATTTCTCTGTCGGCATCAGGTATCCCTCTGAAGTCATCAACGCGATGAGCGAAGGGGTCATGGCAACGGCTTCTGGATTAAGGCGAGCCCAGTTATAGGTGGGTTTGCCGTTGGGAGTCCTGCTGCAGAGTACAAACCCGATAGCATGAGAAATGTTGAGCTCGGAAATGTACGGGGATCCGCCGACAACTTTGCAAGCTAAGTCCTGAAGTTTTCGCATTAAGTTTCGAGCGTGCCGTACCTCAAGGCCGAATACCTTATCGCTGCTATTAAACGTTAATCCCATAGAACCCCCTAGAGCTTAAATACTGTAGGTAGAACGGCCTCATGCTGCGGCTCATGTACAGGACCTTAAGCGGCGAGTCCATTTAAAACGCCTTCCAAGGTCCTGTTCTGTATCGACTTTCTCTGCTTGGTTCGGCAGGCGTTCTTGGCCAAATAATCGGCAGCCCATTCCAATCTTTCCCTTATTTCTGTCAGCGCCCTATGGGCCACTGCTTCCAATAGCGGTAGCCACCACGTCGCACTGTTCTTCGACGCTTTCAGCATCGATAGCGCCCCACTCATCACACTCTGCGCGACCCGTCTCTTCATCACCAGCGACAGCAGGCTCGTCCACACCAACCCCTCGGCAATCGCTTTCTCGCCCGTCACAAACCCCTTGAGCCGGTTGTGCGATTTCCACTCTTTAAATAACAACTCCACCTGCCAACGGCAGCGATACAGGCTCATCACCTGCTCTGCTGACCATGCTGCTCGCGGTAGGTTCGTCATCCACAGACAGAACCGCTTTTCCTCAGCAAACCAGCGCCGGATCAACCGGTACTCGACCTGGCCGGACTTCACCACCATATCCAGTACCTCGGCCCGACAGCGTCGCCGTCCGGCCTCTCTCAGAGATAGTCCCGCCAGCTTGGGTACTTCCCGTCCATCACCGCGCCAGGCTTGGATTATCTTGGGGTTCAGGCTTTTCGTGCCGCGCACCAGATAAAATCCGCCAGCGTCGTTCACCTGCTCAAACCAAGCCCTGTCAATGTAACCTGCGTCAGCCAGCAGCAGGCAGTTGGTCAGCGTGTGGGCTTCAGGCAGAAATTGCCGTTCCCCTGCGGTATCGGCAGACACACTCATGCACAACGGGCTCTGCTCCGACAGTGACATGGTCATATGGCACTCGATAGCTGCCGGACTGATGGTCTTGAACCGGCCGGGAAAATCAGCAGCAAGGCGCCGATGCACCGCAAAGGAGGTGCCATCGTGCAGTAACACCTGCTTGAACGCGCCGAGGGAGGCTGCTTTGAGTTGATGGTCGATACGCAAGGCGATGGCCCGCTCGACCAGGGCTTTCATAAACAGGGCAAAGCTCTCTTTGCGCAGCTGATTGTGAAACGGTTTGTAAGAAACCTGATGGGTGTTTACCAGTTGCAAGGCATTGAAATGGCGGTGTAAACCGGCAATGTCATTGACCTGGTCGCCTCCCATGGCCCGCAGCAGTGCAGGTACGAGCATGGCTGGGGTAATGGCACGCTGACGCAGACAAAACTTGCAGAGCCGAGCAATGCGCTCGAGTGCGGCGGGAGCCAAGAGTTGCTCCAGATAGTAATTAGCGTTGATAATAGTCATAGGCTTCGCGCGTGTTGATTTTGTTTGGCGATAAAATCAGATCACAAACGAAGCCTTTTTTATATCTATTTCAATTGGTTGCCGCTAAAGATCCTGTACATGAGTGAGGGTTATGGTGGCTATATGCTGGATATTGCTATTCAGATGACAGCCATATGGGGAAGATTACAGGCGCCTGAAATAACAGCAGAGTATGGAGTGACTACCACGGCTGGAGGTTGGCACGGGCTGATCCCCTCTCCCTTTGGGAGAGGGTTAGGGTGAGGGGAGCTGGCTGACCGGGTGTAGCAACCAGGCGGCATTACACCGCTGAATCTTCAGTTATTGAAATTCCACGCGATCGGCAGTTCGACGTCGAAGATAAGTGCATCCCCGTCGAGGCGAAAGGCCAGGCTGGTCTGGTGCTGGTCGTATTCGTTGATAATCAGGCAGCTCTCGGCGAAGTTGGACTCGTAGTTGATATGGGCCACTCCTTCACGGCCGTCAGCGAGTTCGATGCTGAGCACCCGCAGCGGGTTCTCCTGACTGAGGTTGACCCGGGTGTCCCCCACGTCCACCAGCCGTTCCAGCAGAGGGAAGAAATCTTGTCTGTGGGTCGTTATGGCCTGGGTGATGGCCTGCTCCAGCTCAGCCTGGGTGGCGAAGGGGCCGCCGAGTGGGTAGCGGGTCTGGATCCTTTCCTGAGTCATTGCGTTTCCTCCTGAACTGAGATGTGGCAACAGTTTGGCCGCTGCAGTGACCTGTCATGTACAGGATCTTTAGCTACAACCAATTGAAATAGATAGAAAAAAGGCTTCGTTTGTGATCTGATTTAATCGCAAAAAAAAACCGACACGCCCGAAGCCATGACTATT
>NZ_JAPCIZ010000098.1:0-12177 GCF_027707725.1 Aeromonas sp. QDB25
CATGTTCATAGAAAAACGCCCCAGGCCATCGAGACCCAGGGCGGTGAAGATATCAAAGACCCGTTTTCCGGTAAATCGCAATGCGGCTCCGCTTAAGTGAACAGCATTGCGGTAACGCCGGGCCGCAGGGCTACCAGCCAGACAATGCGCATCAGCACGCCACCCACCGACGGGCCAGTGCGGCCAAATCTCGGCTATCTGCCGATGTCATCCAGTTTGTCGAGCTGACACTCGCCTGGTGGTGGAGCCCGGAGCAGATAAGCACGGTGGGCAAGCAGATAGGCCTCATGGTGAGTCACGAGTGGATATACCGCCATGTGGCCGCCGACAAAGCCCGGGGTGGCCAGTTGTACCGCCATCTGCGCCAGGGCCACAAGCGCTACCGCAAGGGGGCGAGCAGCCTGCGTTCTCCCATCAAGGAAGCCCGCTCTATTGATGAACGGCCGGCTATCGTCGATAGCCGGGAGCGGCTCGGTGATTGGGAGGCGGACACGGTGCTGGGCAAGCAAGGCACAGGTGCACTGGTCACCCTGGTGGAGCGCAAGAGCCGGCTCTATCTGGTCAAGCGGGTCGCGAGCAAACAGGCTGGGGTGGTGCGGGATGCGATAATCGAGATGTTAACGCCCTACATCGAGCAGGTGCATACTATCACCTTTGACAACGGCGGCGAGTTTGCCGAACACAAGGCGATAGAGGAAGCGCTGGGTGCCGAGACTTACTTTGCGCACCCTTACTCTTCGTGGGAGCGCGGTCTGAACGAGAACAGCAATGGGCTGTTGAGGCAGTTTATCCCAAAGGGAACAGACCTGAGAGAGGTCACGGACGAGGATGTCAGGAGAGCGGAGCAGTGGCTCAACCTACGACCTCGGAAATGTCTCGGATTCAGGCAGCCTGTCAAGGTATTCGAAGAGTACCGTCAGGCGGCATAGGCGAGTGTCGCACTTCGAAGTTGAATTCGCGAGATACTCGCGAAAGTTATTCTGTCATTGGCTGCCCAAGGCATTCAGATTTTTATTGCGAGCCACTCGCTATTTTTGCTACGTGAGATTGAGATTTTGGCTCGTAGTGAATACAAAGTGTCGCGTCGCTATTTTGGTTTGAGTCTGGGTGAAGATGGAGCTGTGCTAGAACAGGCTGATGAATTGGAAGATATTCAGACTCTGGTTCTGCTGGATGAAGAGTTGGAGCAGGCTGATCGTTATCTTGGGAGCGGAGCATGATAGCGATAACAGAAGGGAGATTGACGTTTACCTTTCCTGCTAACGCGCAGGTCTTTAAATACGATGATATGAGCTTTTATCGAAACCAGTTCATCAAGATGGCTGATGGAATCAAGGCAATGGATCTAGCGTATATTGATGGCCAGACATTTTGGCTTATTGAGGTCAAAGATTATCGGGTGCATAAACGCACTAAATCTATTGATTTAGTTGATGAAATCGCTATTAAATTGCGTAATACCCTTGCTGGTTTGTGGGCGGCCAAATGCAATGCCAACGATCAAACAGAAAAGCAGCTTGCAACCGCAGCGATTGACACAAGACAGATACGGGTAGTTCTGCATTTGGAAGAGACTCCTCAGCAGGGGAGGCTAGCGCCAAACCGTTCGCTAAAGACGGGATTGTTGCTAAAGATGAAGCAGAAGTTAAAGAGCGTGGATGCTCATCCTTGCTTGGTTGATCAACATTCACTAAAGCCAGTAATGAATTGGACCGTTAATGGGTAATGAATCCAGTATTTTATCTCGGATTTAAATTCGTATGCCTTAGTTGCTAATCTGGTTTATTGGGTTTCGCAGGTTCAGCACCAACCTACAAGTTGCGTAGATTGTGGCTGAGCGTAGCGAAGCCCAACGTTTACCGTGTGTTCTATTTTTCCTTCCCCGTATCCACAGCCATTTTCTTCCATTTTTAATAAACGGAAGAAGGGTGCTATGTCGTTACTGCTGTCCGATTACGCTTCGCTAATCGAACTTACGAGAGGGTGAGGGGATCATTCAGGCATTAGATGGTCAGCTCCAACCGATTGCCTTCGGGGTCGAGGAAGGTGCTCTCGTAATAGCCGTCGCCGGTCCAGCGGGGGCCGTCCAGGTGTTTCACCTCGGCGCCCTTGAGCAGCTTGAGGCGGGCTGTCATCTGGTCCACCGCATCCACGCTGCCGAGGGAGAAGGCGAGATGGGCCAGCCCCTGCAACGGGTGCGGCAGATGGAGATCTGCCGGGAACAGGATGGGGGTGTGCATCAGCTCCAGGCTGGCGCCTCCCTCGAAGCGCACGCAGTAGGAGCTGAACTGCTTGCTCGGGTTGTGGTAGCGCTCATTGGCCTGCCCGCCAAACAGGGAGCAGTAGAATGCCTTGAGTGCCTCCAGGTCCTGCGCCCAGATGGCGACGTGATGGATATGCATGGCTGGTCTCCTGTGACTTGATGCCCTTGATGCTATGCTGGGGCCTGTCCCTTCGACATGGCTGAGCCCGTCCTGATGATGTCTGAAACTGCCAATCTTGAAGTCATTGACGTCTCCCTCGACTGCCGCGAGCAGATCTGTTGCGACAGCCTGCTGCCGGCCCTCGCACAGGAGCAGGTGTGGCTGGCGGGCTATTCCCGTCTCAAGACCCGTTATCGCATTTCCCGCCGCTTTGCCGATGTGCACTGTTTTCTGCTGACTCTGGGGGGCGAGGGGGAGGTGCAGGTGGGGGATCGCCGCGAGCGGTTGCAGGTCGGGGAGTGGGCGCTGATCCCGGCCGGGGAGCCGCTCTGCTACCAGCTTAGTGAGCAGTTGAGTGAGCAGCTTAATGAGACGTTGAACCAGCAGGTGAATAAGGGTGGTGAGTGGGAGCTGGTGTGGCTGCTGTTGCACAAGGATTCCCCCTGGGATGCCTTCGCCAGCCACCCCCGGCTCGGCTGTACCTCCCAGCAGGCCACCGTGCTGCGCACGATCGAGAACCTCTATGCGGAGCAGGAGCGCCATCAGGACCCGCTGCTCAGCGCGCTGCTGGTGGAGCAGCTCGGTTTCTACCTGCGCCGCCTGTTGCAAAAGGGAGAGGGACAGAGCCGCGGTGAGCGGCTGGCGCTGCGCCTCGAATTGCTGCTCAAAGAGGCGCTGACCGAGCCTTGGGACATAGCCCGCATGGCCGGCGCCCTGCACTTCTCCGAGCGTCAGCTCCATCGACTCTGTCAGCAGCATTTCGCGCTGGCGCCCATGGCGCTGCTGCAACGGTTGCGGTTGCAGCGGGCGGCGCTCTTGCTGGCGAGCCGGGCCGACCCGGTGAAGCAGTTGGCCGAGCAGTGCGGCTTCAAGAACGAATACCACTTCTCCACCGCCTTCAAGCGCCAGCATGGGCTGGCGCCCAGTCACTATCGCCGGTTGCATCACCCCGCCTTCAAGGGGCGCTGAGAGCACCCAAAAAAACGGGGCCCGGGGTGTCCCCCGGGCCCCGCAAGCAGATGGCGTGCTTAGATGCTGGATTTGACGCTGACGAACTCGGGGTAGGCATCGATGCCGCACTCGTGGACATCCACACCCATCATCTCTTCCTCTTCGCTGACCCGCAGGCCCATGGTGGCCTTGAGCAGGCTCCAGACCACGAGGGAGACGACAAAGACCCAGCCGAAGATGGTGGCAGCACCCAGCAACTGGGCACCGAAGGTGGCGCTCGTGTTGGAGAAGGGCACCACCATCAGGCCGAACAGGCCGCAGACGCCGTGTACCGAGATGGCACCGACCGGATCATCGATCTTCAGGCGATCGAAGGCGACGATGGCGTAGACCACCAGGGCACCAGCCAGGGCGCCGATCAGGCTGGCGAACAGCGGGCTGGGGGAGGCCGGGTCGGCGGTGATGGCGACCAGACCGCCGAGGGCGCCGTTGAGGATCATGGTGAGATCCGCCTTGCCCCAGGTGAGCTTGCTGACCAGCAGGGCGCCGACCACACCGGCGGCGGCGGCGGCGTTGGTGTTGACGAACACGGTGCCGATGGCGGTGGCGTCAGCGGCGCTGGAGAGCGCCAGTTGGGAGCCACCGTTGAAGCCGAACCAGCCCATCCAGAGGATCAGGGTGCCCAGGGTCGCGAGCGGCAGGTTGGAGCCGGGGATGGGGTAGATCTCCCCTTGCTTGCCATATTTGCCGCGACGGGGGCCGAGCAGCAGCACGGCGGCCAGGGCAGCGGCAGCGCCCGCCATGTGGACGATGCCGGAGCCTGCGAAGTCGGAGAAGCCCGCCTCTTTCAGGAAGCCGCCGCCCCAGCTCCAGTAGCCTTCCACGGGGTAGATGAAGCCGGTCATCACCACGCAGAACAGCAGGAAGGACCAGAGCTTCATCCGCTCTGCCACCGCACCTGAGATGATGGAGGTGGCGGTGGCGACGAACACCACCTGGAAGAAGAAGTCGGAGTGCAGGGAGTGGCCCGCGTCGTCCGCCTGGCTGCCCATCAGGCTGCCAAAGCTCGGCAGCCAGCCGCCGGCGCTGTTGTCCACGTACATGATGTTGTAGCCGACCAGCAGGAACATGATGCAGGCGATGGCATAGAGCAGGATGTTCTTGGTCAGGATCTCGGTGGTGTTCTTGGCGCGGACCAGGCCGGCTTCGAGCATGGCGAACCCGGCGGCCATCCACATGACCAGCACGCCGGAGATCAGCAGGTAGAAGGTGTCGAGTGCATAGCGCAGCTCGCTGACGGATGTGATCAACTCTTCCATGTCGTATTCCTCAGTTCCAGTCGTATCAAAGGGCGTCTGCGTCGGTCTCGCCGGTGCGGATGCGCACGGCGGCCTGCAGGTCATAAACGAAGATCTTGCCGTCACCTATCTTGCCGGTGTGGGCGGCCTTGCTGATGGCTTCGATGATCTGCTCGACGTTGTCGGCCAGGGTGGCGATCTCCAGCTTTACCTTGGGCAGGAAATCCACCTGGTATTCGGCACCCCGGTACAGCTCGGTGTGCCCCTTCTGGCGGCCAAACCCCTTGACCTCGGAAACCGTCAGCCCCTCGACGCCGAGGTTGGCGATGGCTTCGCGCACGTCGTCGAGTTTGAACGGCTTGATGATGGCGGTGATTAATTTCATGCAATATCCCCAATCCTTGTGGTTCACCCAGATAAAGGCAAATATTGCGCCAGAAAAGTATTTTTCTTTTTATTCATATAGTTACTTATTAATCGCAGCCCTGGTCAGCGAGGCTTGCCCAATATGGGCAGGGCTGCGCCAAAGGTGTGCACCGCCGTGGTGCAATCTGGCCGGCAGAAGAACGGAAGGGAGCGTGACGGCGCGCAAAACTCGAAAGTGTGCGGGCTGCTACTGTTGTTCAACAAGAGGGCTACTTGGCCGATAACCCGTCATGACGGGGTGTCGAGGCCAGTCCCCCCCTTGAAGGCTCGACCGGCAGGCCCGGTTTTCCCGCCAGGTCAACAAGCGGATCCGTGGCGCCGAGTAGCAGAACAAGGAAGGTTTTCATGCTGCATGACAATGAGATGACAAGGCTACCGGCCCTCGACGAGGCCGTGATGAGCGGCATGCTGGAGGTCGTGAGCGACGGTCTCTGGGACTGGAATGCCAACACCGGCTATGTCCATCGCTATCCCGGCTGGTATCAGATGCTGGGGTATGAGCCCCACTCCCTCGACAACACCGTCTTCACCTGGGAGAACCTGATCCACCCGGACGATCTGGCACAGGTCATGGAGAGCTTCGATGCCTGCCTGAGCGGGCGGGCGGCGGACTACCGGGCCGAATACCGCTGCCGTTGCCGTAACGGTGACTACCTCTGGGTGGCGGATTGCGGCCGTATCGTCGCACGCAACCCGGACGGCAGTGTCGCCAGGATGGTGGGGGCACACCGCAACATCCACGCCCAGCGGGAACTCTACGCCAGGCTGGAGCTGCAAAACCGCACCCTGGAGCAGCAGGTGGCGCAGCGTACCGCCGAACTGGAGCGGCTCAACCAGGCATTGCAGTTCCAGGTGGAGGAGAACCGCCGCCTGGCGGAGACGGACTCCCTGACCGGCGCGGCCAGCCGTTATCGACTGGAGCAGGCGGTGCGGCTGGAGCATGAGCGCGCCAAGCGCTTCAAGGAGCCCTTTGCCGTGATCGCCATGGACGTGGACGACTTCAAGCAGATCAACGATCGCCATGGCCACGGGGTGGGGGACCAGACCCTGATCGATATCGTGCAGCTGACCCGGGGCTGCATCCGCGAGATCGATCTGCTGGCTCGCTGGGGGGGTGACGAGTTCATGCTGGTGCTTCCCAATACCCGGTTGCCCGACGCCCGGGTGGTGGCCGAGAAGCTGAGGCAGCGCCTGAGCCATGCCAGGGTCAAGGGGATCGAGCCCGTGACCTTGAGTTTCGGGTTGGTGGAGTCCGACCCCGACGAGCAGGTGTCCCACCTGATGGCGAGGGTCGACAGGGCGCTCTACCGGGCCAAGCTGGCGGGCAAGGACCAGCTCAGCGGCTGACAAGGGCACTGGTCGGAGCCGCTACGGGGCTGTTCCCCCCCGAATACGGCTTGACCAAGGGATTTTCTTGACTCCAATTCATCCCGCTGGTTTCATGCGCGCTCTTTTCATTCTTGCGAGATGTATCTTCATGAAAAAGTCCTTGCTGATTGCCCTGACCGTCCTGCCTCTGGTTGCCCACGCCGGCCTGATGGATTCCCTGACCGACACCGTGACCAGCAGCGTCACCAGCACCGCCAAAGAGATGGCTGGCAACGCCATGGACACCGCTTCCAACGAAGCGATCAAGAAGGCTCTGGACATCAAGGAAGGCGGCTCCAACAAGCAGGCCATCAAGGACAAGCTGGGCGCCCCGGCCAGCACCAAGACCGACGCCGGTCTGGAAGTATGGACCTATGACCTGGACGCTCTGAACAAGGCCTCCCCGCTGCTGGCCGAGACCACCAAGTCCCTGCTGAAAGACTCCGAAGTGGCCCAGAAGAACGTGGTCATCAAGTTCGAAGGCGAGACCGTGAAGACCCTGAACCTGGCCAACAAGGCCTGAGTCCTGGCAAAGTGAATGAAAAAGGGGCCCGCGGGCCCCTTTTTGCTGCCTGGCGTTCAGGCTCACACCTTGAAGCGGTGCACCAGTGCCAGCAACTGGCGGTTGGACCCCAGCAGGGTGGCGGCGCTCTGCTCCGTGTTGCCGCCGTTCTCCACCAGGAGGTTCAGCATGTCGCGAATGCTTACCATGTTGCGGTTGATCTCCTCGGTCACCCGGCTCTGCTCCTCGGCAGCGGTGGCGATCTGGCTGCTGAGATCGTGGATCTGCACCACGGCGTCGGCCATGGTGTCGAGGCCGCCGGTGACCTGCCCCGTGGTGTCGGCCGCCGCCTGGCAACTGCGCTTGGTCTGCTCCATGGCGACCACGGCCTCGGCGACCCCCTGGGTGAGCCGTGACAACATGCTGCCCACTTCGGCGGTGCTGTTCTGGGTGCGTGCCGCGAGGGCACGCACCTCGTCGGCCACCACTGCGAAGCCCCGGCCCTGTTCACCGGCCCGGGCCGCCTCGATGGCGGCGTTGAGCGCCAGCAGGTTGGTCTGGGCGGCGATGCCGCCGATCACCCCGAGCACGCTGCCGATCTGCTGGGCATCTTCCTGCATCTCCAGCACCTTGGCGGCGGCGAGATCCACCTCGTCGATGAGGGCCACCACGCTGGCGGAGGCTGACCCCACCACCTTGCGGGAGCTGGCCGCCTGACCGTTGGCGGCCTCGGTGAAGCTGGCGGAGTCGTTGGCGTGGCGGGCAACGCTGTCGGCGGTGGAGCTGAGTTCGTTGAGGGCGGTGACGACCTGATCGGTTTCGCTGGCGTGTTCCCCCAGGATCCGCCTGGCCTGCCCGGTCTGTTGATCGAGCTGGGCCAGCTCGCGGGTGATGAGGTCGGTGGCGGCGGTCACCTGCACCATCATCTGTTGCAGGAAGGCGATGAAGCGGTTGACCGACAGGGCGATGTTGTCCAGCTCGTCATGCCCCTTGACCTGGATGCGGGCGGTCAGATCGGCGTCGCCGGCGCTGAGGGCGTCGATGTTGAGCTTGAGGGTCTGCAGGCGGCTGCCAAGCTGGCTGATGGCCAGCACCATGAGCACGAACAGCAGCCCCGCCAGGGGGAGCTGGATGCTCGCCAGGGTGGCGAGCACATCCCGGCTGTCCTGGGTCAGGGTGCGGGTCGGCAGGGCGGCGGCCAGCAACCAGGGGGTCCCTTCGATGGCCTCCATCAGCAGGGTCTGTTCCTCACCCTGATCCTGGAAGGTGGTGCGCAGCTGCCCCTTGCTCGCATCCTGGCCCAGCAAGCCGCTGATGGCGAGGGCGAAGGGATAGTCGGCGTGGGCGGAGAGGTTGCCGAGCACCACATCCCCGGTCAGACGGGCGTTGCGGCTGAGGATCTTGCCGTCAGCCTCGATGATCATCACCTGACCGCCGATCTCCTGCTCTTTCTTGGCCACCAGGTCGTTGAAGAAGCCCAGGGTGACGTCTATGGTCGACACCCCGTAGAGGGCGCCATCCTGGTAGATCCCCATGGCGCAGTTGGTTCTCGGCTGCTGGCTCGCGCCATCCTTGTAGGCGGCGGCCCAGGCACAGACGCCACGGGGCGCCTGCTGACCGGCCTTGTGCCAGGGCTGATCGAAATAGTTGGGCGCCTCTGCCGAGTTCCAGTAGGTGTTGGGAATGAGGGCGTTGGACGCATCCCTGTGGAAGAAGGTACTGAACTTGGCGCGTCCCGCCTCCCGCTTGTCCGGCAGGGGCCAGATGCCGCCACCGAAGACCATGCCGTTGCCGTACTGGTCGATGAGGGCCGGGAGCTGGGCATCTATCTGCTCGCTCGGCAGTTGTGCCACCAGTTGGGTGATGCTGCGCGACTGGGTCTGCACCCCGTTGAGCTGGTCACGGATGTCGGTCGCTATCTCGCCGACTCGCAGCGCCACGTTCTCCTCCCCCGCCTTTTGCAGGGCGGGGGTGATCCAGATCTGGATGCCGATCACCGTCAGGGCGCACACCAGCGCCATGAAGCCCAGAAAAACGGCGGTATAGCGCCCCTTGATTGTGCCCAGATTCCATCCCATAACGACTCCTGTCCACTGTGCCCGGGATCGTGCCCGCGTCTGTTGTGTGAGGGACCATTATGATTTATTTCGAAAGTGAAACGTTTGTTATCGCTCACATAACATGATGCGGCCAGGCAGGAAAAGGTGAAAAAACTGGGGGGTGGAGACAAAAAAAGGGTGGCTTGCGCCACCCTGTCGTTTTCGCCGGTGTCGGGGCAGGGCCCCGCCGGCGGGTCTGCTTCGGCAAACCGCTTCATTACGTCGATTTACTGGTTTGCTTCTGCGAACTGCTTCATCACCTCGGCGTGCTTGATCATACCGTCGGCACGCAGACCAAGGTTCTTCACGAACTCCGCCTTCTTGGCCGGATCTTCAATCTTGTCGTAGCGCTGTTGCAGATGGGCCTGGATCTGTTCCGGGGTCATGTTCTTCATGCGGGCCATCTTGTCGTGGCGGCCGCCATGATGCTTGCCGCCCATCATGCCGGTACCGTCCATGGGGCAACCGGTCGCCGTGGCCTGGGTCGGTTGCGCGGTGGAGACCGCCTCGCTGGCGGCATAGGCGCCCAGCGGCAGGCCGAGGATCAGGGTGGCGGTCAGCAGGGTCTTGGTCAGCTTTTTCATGGGTAACTCCTGTCGGATGTGTACGGGTAGAGGCTCTTTCGCCTTGGTATCCAGTAAACACCGTGGAAGTGTCTGAAATTTGCCAGTAGAGGCCTATTTTGTAGCAGAGTGTGGCACAGGGGCGTGCTGGCACACTTTGACACAACCCGCCCGGTTGATTTTCGTATAATCGCCCCAGCCCGATAACGGAGAGATGATGATGAACCAAGGCAGCCCTCATATTCTGGTGGTCGATGACCACAGCGAGATCCGCGATCTGCTCAAGCGCTTTCTGGAGCAGCATGGCATGCGCGTCAGTTGCGCCCGCGATGGCAAGGAGATGAAGCGGCTGCTGGATGAGCGGGAGTTCGACCTGCTGGTGCTGGATCTGATGATGCCGGGGGAGGATGGCCTCACCCTGTGCCGCGAGCTCAGGGTCAAATCCCGTCTGCCGATCATCATGCTGACCGCCATGGGGGAGGAGACGGACCGCATCATCGGCCTGGAGATGGGGGCGGACGACTACCTCTCCAAGCCGTTCAACCCGCGGGAGCTGCTGGCCCGCATCAAGGCGGTGATGCGCCGCACCCAGGCGGAGAGCCTGCCCGTGCCGGAGACCCTGACCCGGGATCTGCGCTTCGATCGCTGGCTGCTCGACGTCAATCGCCGCGAGCTGGTGGACGAGGAGGGGGTGGGGATGAGCCTCTCCACCGCCGAGTTCGATCTGCTCAAGGTGTTTCTGGAGCGGCCCCAGCGGGTACTGAGCCGGGATCAGTTGCTGGATCTGGCCCGTGGCCGGGAGGCGGTGGCCTTCGATCGCGCCATCGATACCCTGGTGAGCCGGCTGCGGCGCAAGCTGGAGCGGGATCCCAAGAATCCCGAGCTCATCAAGACCATCTGGGGTGGCGGTTACCTGTTCGCCGCCGACGTGACCCAGGAGTGAGGCCGACATGATCAAGCGCGTCTTCGCCAGGCTGCTGCCCAAGGGGTTGACCGGCCAGATAGTGCTGGTGGCCCTGGCGGGGCTGGTGCTGATCCAGCTGCTCAGTATCCAGATCTACCGTTCGGACAGGGAGGAGGCCCTCGGTTACGTCAACAGCCGCAACGCCATGCAACGCATCATCTCCGTGGTGCGCCTGCTCTCCCTCTCTCCTCCTTCCCTCTATCACGAGATCCTCAAGGCGAGCCGCAGCGAGACCCTGCTGCTGCGTCTGGCCGACGAGCCGTTGCAGCCGGACAACCGCAGCCCCCGCTTCGAGAAGCTGGTGCGGGCCAAGCTCGGCTATCCATCCTCCCTGGCGGTGGAGATCAGCGCCGAGCTGAAGCAGGACATCCAGCGCAGCCGGGCCTGGCAGCACCACAACCGCATGATGAAGGATCGCAACGGCATGCCGCCGCCCCAGGACATGCGGCTCTACGGCTCCATCGAACTGCCCAACGGCGGCTGGCTCCAGTTCAGCTCCCTGGTGGACAAGGAGACGGCGAGCTGGTCCTGGCAGACCACCCTCAACCTGCTGCTGGTGGCGAGCCTGGTGATCGGCCTGATGATCTGGCTGTTCCGCCGGGCGACCCGTCCCCTCAAGCAACTGGCGGCCAACGCCGACAGGCTGGGGCGTGGTGAGGACATCGAGCCCCTGCGCGAGGAGGGGCCCACCGAGATCCGCGAGTCCATCCAGGCCTTCAACCGGATGCACACCCGGCTCGATCGCTTCGTGCAGGACAGAACCCGGATGCTGGCCGCCATCTCCCACGACCTGCGCACCCCCATCACCAGCCTGCGGCTGCGCAGCGAGTTTCTGGCAGACGGGGAAGACAAGGATCGCTTCCAGCAGACCCTGCAGCAGATGGAGCAGATGCTGGCGGCGACCCTGAGCTTTGCCCGGGAGGAGGGGCAGCAGGAGGCGACCCGGGAGCTGGATCTGGTCAGCCTGCTGGAGAGCCTGTGTGACGACTATGCCGACATGGGCCAGCCCGTCACCTGCCTGGCCGAGGGCAAGCAGGTTTACGCCTGCCGGGCCAATACCCTGCGCCGGGTACTGCAAAACCTCATCGGCAACGCCATCAAGTACGCAGGGGGTGCCGAGGTTTCGCTGGTGCGCGGTGACGGCGAGTTGCTGATCCTGGTTCGCGATCAGGGGCCGGGGATTGCGGAGAGCCAGCTGGAGGAGGTGTTCAAGCCCTTCGTGCGCCTGGATGAAGCCCGCAATACCGAGTCGGGCAGCGTGGGGTTGGGGCTCGCCATCGCCCGTACCCTGGTGCACCAGCACGGCGGTGAGCTCAGCCTTCACAATCGCGAGGAGGGGGGGCTGGAAGCGCGGATCAGCCTGCCCCTGTAAGGAACTTGACCAGAAAATGGGGCACCACCAGGGTGCCCTTTTTGCTGCCCGTGGCGCTAGGGAAGCAGAGCAACAGGTCGGCCACCCGGAAACGGGCAACAAAAAAGGTTCTTCGCGGGATCCTGGGAAAGTGGAAGTTGACAGACAGGGTGCTGGTAAACTGGCTGTCTCCAAACACACCACCACCATCACCCTGCTGTCGCCGTGCATC
>NZ_JAPCIZ010000099.1:0-12136 GCF_027707725.1 Aeromonas sp. QDB25
CTCATGGTGTTCCGCTTTGTTTCTTTGGCGAGAAGAAGCGTACCAGAACCGGCAGTTGGCCTCTTCTCTCCTATGCACCATGGGTGTTGCAGTTATTATCTGAATTCGCGAGTTATAAGGATTATGGCAGATGAATGAAGCGGAAAAGTTAAAAAAGGTTTTAGTCATTCAGCGTCGCATGACCCATTATCGGTTGGCTTTCTTTAACTCGCTACGTGAGCATTGCCAGAACAACGGCATTGAGTTACAGGTGGCTTATGGTACGGCAACTACAGCGGAAAATGCTAAACAGGATGGTGCAGAGCTATCTTGGGGCAAAAAGTTAAAAACTCACTATTTATTTGATGGCAAGATCTGCTGGCAGCCATTCGCTCGATATCTAGTTGATACCGATGCCGTAGTGGTCGCGCTCGAAAATAAACTATTATATAACTTTATTCCCCAGTTTTTTTATAAAAAATTAAAGTTTATCTATTGGGGTCATGGTGCCAATTTACAGGGTAACCCCAAAAGTTTACGCGAACGCTTTAAGCGCAGGGTGGCACGCTATGCCGATTGGTGGTTTGGTTATACCCAGATGAGCGTACCGCTGATTGAACGCAGTGGTTTTCCTACGGAACGTATTACTGTACTTAATAACTCGATAGATACCGCCGAGTTAGCGGCGCAGTGCGCAGCTGTGACGCCCGAAAGCCAAGCCCGTTGGCGAAATGAATTAAATCTAACGGGTAAACAAGTAGGTATCTATATTGGCTCGCTATATGAAGAGAAGCGGATTGATTTTCTGCTGTCCGCGGCGGAGCAGTTACAAAAAGCCAACCCCGATTTTGTGCTGCTGATCATTGGTGGAGGTGCGCAGCAAACATTGGTCGAGCAATTTTGTGCCACTCATGCCTGGGCTCACTATCTGGGGGTTCGCAAGGGGCAGGAGAAGGTGGACCTGCTCAGCCTGGCGGATGTGATGCTCAACCCGGGTCTGGTGGGGCTCGGCATTCTCGACTCGTTTGTGGCGGGGGTGCCCATGCTGACGACTGATTGTGGACTGCATAGCCCGGAGATAGCTTATTTGCACTCTGGTGTTAACGGACTGATGACGGCTAACGATCTCGCTAGTTATGTCGCCGAGGTTCAGGCATTGCTGGCTGATGATGACGCTCTAGCTAGGTTGCGAGCGGGTTGCCTGAATAGTGCCAGAGAGTACACGGTCGAGAATATGGCGCGGAACTTTACCCAGGGCTTGGTGCAGTGTTTGCAGCAGCCACCGTTGCGAGGCAGGGCATGAAAGAGCGGGTATTGATTGTTCACAATGGCTACCAGCACAAGGGTGGTGAAGATACGGTTGTCGAGGCCGAGGAGCAATTGTTGAGGCAGCGAGGCCACCATGTGGCTCTCTTTTCCCGACATAATGACGATATTCACAAGGTCAGCAAGTTGGCGTTAGTGGCGAATACCTTTTGGGCTTCAGGCGTTGCCGCTGACTTTGCCGCCGAGTTGGAACGCTTCCAGCCCGATGTGATCCATGTGCATAACACCTTTCCTATGATCTCTCCTGTCATCTACTGGGTGGCGGCCAAGCATCATATTCCTGTCGTACAGACCCTGCATAATTTCCGCTTGCTCTGTCCACAAGCCATGTTTCTGCGTGAGGGTAAGGTGTGCGAAGCGTGTATGGGGGGCGTGCCCTGGCGTGGTGTCGTCCACGGTTGTTATCGCGACTCTAAGGTTCAAAGCGCAGTATTGGCCGGTATGGTGTCATTCCATAGGTTGTTAGGCACTTGGCAAGATAAAGTGACACGCTACATAGCATTGAATGAGTTTTGTCGGCAAAAATTTATACAAGGCGGGCTCCCTGCCGAGCGGGTGGTCATCAAGGCCAATTTTGTGGATTTCCCTCGTCCAGCTGTGACGGAGCGTAGCGACTTTCTGTTTGTCGGCCGACTTTCGGCTGAGAAGGGGGTGGATGTACTTGCTCGTGCTGCACGTCAAACCCAGGTTCAGATCCAGGTGGCAGGAAGTGGCCCCGAGCAGGCACGGCTGGAGCAGGTCGCTAATATCCAGTTACTCGGGGCGCTGAGTACCGATGCTGTACGCCTCAAGATGAGCGAGTCCCTGGCTCTGGTGTTGCCGAGCGTGTGGTATGAAAATTTTCCTCGGACACTGGTTGAGGCGTTTGGCTGTGGCTTACCGGTTATAGCCAGCCGCTTGGGGGCAATGGCCGAGTTAGTTGAAGAGGGCGTGACCGGGCTATTGTTTAACCCAGGTGATGCTGACGATTTGGCTGCGAAGTTGCAGTGGGCCCAGGCCCACCCCGAGCAGATGCGGGTCATGGGCGAGGCCGCGCGAGCCAGGTACGAGGCGTTTTATACGGCCGAAATTAATTACCAACAACTGATGGCGATATATCGTGATGCTATCGCTGACGTACAGGGAGTGAAGGTGAATGGCTGATGCAATCGAGCGGGTGCGCGAGCAGGTGCTGGCTGCCTCCATAGATGTGCTCTCCTGGAAGACGGCATTGGAGCGCATCTCGACTTGGGCCCAGAACCATGAGAGCCGTTATATCTGTATCACCAATGTGCACTCTGTCGTAACGGCTACTCAAGAGCCTGCATTTGGCGAGATAGTGCAAGGTGCCGACATGGTGACCCCGGATGGTGCACCTGTGGCTTGGATGTTGCGAAAGTTGGGCCACGCTAATCAGGAACGGATCAACGGTCCGGATCTGATGTGGAAGTATTGTGCCTTGGCTGCTGAACGTGGCGAGTCCATCTATCTCTATGGTGGCACACCCGAGACCTTATCCATTCTGCAGGGTGTTTTGGCAAACTCTTTTCCCGAACTCAAGGTAGCGGGTGCCTATTCACCACCATTTCGCCCTTTAACCCAGGCCGAAGATGAAGAGATCATTTCTCGTATCAATGCCTCAGGGGCGGGTTCCGTCTGGGTGAGCCTTGGTTGCCCTAAACAAGAGAAGTGGATGGCCGACCATAGAGGCAAGATTAACGCAGTCATGGTAGGCGTAGGGGCCGCATTTGATTATCATGCGGGGACCATCAAGCGCGCCCCGTTATGGATGCAGCATGCCGGTCTGGAGTGGTTGCATCGCCTCTGCTCTGAACCCAGACGGTTATGGCGTCGCTATTTTGTCACGAATTCCCTGTTTATCCTGTTAGCTGGCAGGCAGTTGCTGGCTCGTCGCTGAGCTGAAAGGATTGAAATTTTACCTTGGTTATGGATATGACGACTATGAAGCTTTCCCCTGTGATCATGGCAGGTGGTAATGGTTCCCGCCTGTGGCCCCTTTCCCGTGTCTTGTTCCCCAAGCAGTTCTTGAAGCTGGATGGCGAGTTGACCATGTTGCAAAACACGGTCGCCCGGTTAGAGGGGCTCGCTTGCTCCAATCCTCTGGTTATCTGCAACGAAGATCATCGCTTTCTGGTTGCGGAACAGTTGCGTGAGCAGGGCAAATTGGCGGGCAACATCATTCTTGAGCCGGTAGGACGCAATACGGCACCGGCCATCGCCCTGGCGGCCTTCACCGCCCTGAAGAGTGGTGATGACCCTCTATTGCTGGTGCTGGCGGCCGATCATGTGATCAAAGACCCGGTTGCCTTCCGTCATGCGGTGAAGGCTGCGGCGCCCTTTGCGGAGGCTGACAAGCTGGTGACCTTCGGCATAGTGGCAACAGCCCCCGAGACCGGTTATGGCTATATCCGCCGTGGCGACAGCCTGGCTGATAGTGGCTATACGGTGGCTCAGTTTGTCGAGAAGCCTAACCTGGAGACTGCCAAGCAGTACCTGGCCAGTGGCGATTACTACTGGAACAGCGGTATGTTCCTCTTCAAGGCCAGTCGTTACCTGACCGAGCTTAAAGCCTTCCGCCCCGACATCTATGCCGCCTGTGAAGAGGCGCTTGCTGGCAATGGCACGGATATGGATTTTGTGCGTGTTGACAAGGCGGCCTTTACTGCCTGCCCTGAAGACTCCATCGATTATGCGGTGATGGAGAAGACCCAGGATGCGGTCGTGGTGCCGATGAACGCCGGCTGGAGCGATGTAGGTTCCTGGTCCTCATTGTGGGAGATCAGCCTGAAGGATGGCAGCGGCAACGTCAACCAGGGTGATGTGCTGGTGCAGAACAGCCACAACAACTATGTCTTCGCCGAAAGCTCACTGGTGAGCCTGGTGGGCGTGGATGATCTGGTCGTGGTGCAGACCAAGGACGCTACCTTGGTGGCGCGCCGAGATCAGGTGCAGGATGTGAAGAAGGTGGTGGAGCAACTCAAGGCTAGCGGCCGTAAAGAGCACCATATTCACCGTGAAGTCTACCGTCCTTGGGGCAAGTATGACTCCATCGATAATGGCGCCCGCTATCAGGTTAAGCGCATTACTGTGAAGCCGGGCGAAAAGCTCTCCATCCAGATGCATCATCACAGGGCCGAACACTGGATCGTGGTCTCCGGCACGGCCAGCGTTACCAATGGCGACAAGGTACAACTGGTCACCGAGAACCAGTCAGTGTACCTGCCTGTGGGACAAATCCATGCTCTGGAAAACCCCGGCAAGATACCCCTTGAGCTCATCGAGGTGCAGTCCGGCTCTTACCTGGGCGAGGACGATATAGTGCGGTTTGAGGATCGTTACGGTAGAGCCTAACTCCCAGCCTTACCCCCCCTCCCGGCCTCCCCCTTGGCAGGGGGAGGAGTAAGATTTTCTCCCTCCCATTTTTTCAATGGGAGGGTGTGTCGGTGCGATGAGCGAAGGGGAATCGTACCTATGGCCCTGACGGAATTTAATTAATAAGCAGGATGCTGGAGTTGTCCTGCGCCACATGGATAGGAAACCTCCCATGAAAGTAACAGTCTTTGGTATTGGATACGTTGGTCTGGTGCAAGCAGCTGTGTTGGCCTCGGTTGGGCATGACGTGATGTGCGTGGATGTCGACAGCGCCAAGGTCGAGGCGCTTAAAAAAGGCGTCATTCCTATCTATGAACCCGGTTTGACCCCTCTGGTGCAGGAAAACTACGAGGCGGGTCGCCTGCGTTTTACCACCGAGGCCACCGAAGGGGTACAGCACGGTGAGTTGCAGTTTATTGCCGTGGGTACACCGCCGGATGAAGATGGTTCGGCCGATCTCAAATATGTATTGGCGGTCGCTCGCACCATAGGCCAGCACATGCTGAGCCCCAAGATCATCATCAATAAATCGACCGTGCCGGTCGGTACGGCCGACAAGGTGAAAGCGGCGGTTGCGGCCACGCTGGCGGAGCGCGGTGTGGCGTTCGAGTTTGCCGTGGCCTCCAACCCGGAATTCTTGAAAGAGGGGGCGGCGGTTAACGACTGCATGCGCCCGGATCGTATCGTGATCGGTACCGACAATGAGCGGGTGAAAGAGGCGATGCAGGAGTTGTATGCCCCCTTCAATCGCAATCATGAAAAGATCATCTTCATGGATATCCGCTCTGCCGAGCTGACCAAGTATGCCGCCAACTGCATGCTGGCTACCAAGATCTCCTTTATGAATGAGATGTCTAACCTGGCTGAGCGTCTGGGCGCCGACATTGAGATGGTGCGTAAGGGCATAGGTTCTGATGCGCGCATCGGTTACCAGTTTATCTACCCAGGTTGCGGTTATGGCGGCTCCTGTTTCCCCAAGGATGTGCAGGCACTGATCCGCACTGCTGGTGGCGTAGAGTACCAACCCGAGCTGTTGCAGGCGGTGGAAAACGTCAACGAGCGGCAGAAGCATAAGCTGTTCAGCTTTATTACTCGCCACTTCAAGGGTGATCTGGCCGGTAAGACCATAGCCCTGTGGGGTCTCTCCTTCAAGCCCAATACGGATGATATGCGTGCGGCCTCTTCCCGGGTGCTGATGGAGTCACTCTGGGCGGCGGGGGTCACGGTGCAGGCCTATGACCCTGAAGCCATGCAGGAAGCCCAGCGTATCTATGGTCTGCGGGATGATCTGCAGTTGGCAGGCACCCGTGAGGCGGTACTCAAGGGTGCCGATGCCCTGGTGATCTGTACCGAGTGGCAGCAATTCAAGGCGCCGGATTGGGCCTTGATCAAGCACTCCCTCAAGCAGCCCGTGGTATTTGACGGTCGCAATCTTTATGATCCGGTTCGTTTGAAGCGCGATGGCTTCACCTATTACGCCATTGGTCGAGGTGAGTCGGTGGCCCAATTTGCCTGATAACCTATTGCTAATTAGTGATTAAAAGGATTTTGTAATGACAACGTCACTGAATAGTTCAACCCTGATCGCTGAGGGCGGTGTGGCTTTTGGGACCAGCGGCGCGCGGGGTCTGGTCGTCGATTTTACGCCTGAGGTGTGTGCCGCCTTTACTCATGCCTTTGTGGCCGTGATGCGTCAGGAGTTTGCTGTCAAGCAGATGGCATTGGCCATCGACAACCGCCCCAGCAGCCCGGCCATGGCGCAAGCCTGTGCTGCCGCCCTGCTGCAGGCTGGTATCGAGCCGCTTTACTATGGGGTAGTGCCGACACCGGCGCTGGCCTATCACTCCATGCAGGAGAAGATGCCCTGTATCATGGTCACTGGCAGTCATATTCCGTTTGATCGCAATGGCCTCAAGTTCTACCGTCCGGATGGTGAAATCACCAAGGCGGATGAGCAGGCGATCCTCTCGGCGAATGTAGAGTTCGCGCCGCTGCCTGAACTGCCGACCTTGACGGTTCGCCCCGAGGCCGCTCGTTCCTATTGTGAGCGTTATAGCTCGCTGTTTGCCACCGATCTACTGGTGGGCAAACGCATCGGTATTTATGAGCACTCCAGTGCCGGGCGTGATCTCTATGCCCCGTTGCTGCGTCAGCTGGGAGCCGAGGTGGTATCGCTGGAACGTAGTGATGAGTTTGTGCCCATCGATACCGAGGCGGTAGGCGAAGAGGATAAGGCCAAGGCGCGTCGTTGGTCCGCTGAGTATCAGCTGGATGCCATCTTCTCTACCGATGGGGATGGGGATCGGCCGCTGGTTGCCGATGAAAACGGCGACTGGCTGCGCGGCGATATTCTGGGGCTGCTCTGTGCCGATGCGCTGGGTATCGAGGCGGTGGCGATTCCGGTCAGCTGCAATACGGCCGTGGCCAGCAGTGGCCGCTTTGCCAAGGTCGCACTGACCAGGATTGGCTCGCCCTATGTGATTGCCGAATTTGCCGAACTGGCCAAGAGCTATGGCCGGATCGCCGGTTTCGAGGCCAATGGTGGCTTCCTGCTGGGCAGCGATATCGAGTTGGCGGGCAAGCCTCTGGCGGCGCTGCCGACTCGGGATGCCGTATTGCCAGCCCTGATGTTGCTGGCCGCGGCAGGCAAGGGGGCCATTTCGCCTCTGGTTGCCGCGCTGCCACAGCGCTTCACTCATTCCGATCGCATCAAGGATTTCCCGACGGCCCGCAGTCAGGCGATTCTGGCCGCAGGCAAGGCCGATCCCCAGGCGCTGCTGAGTCAACTGGGTTTCGACGGCGCTGGTGTGGCGGGTGTTGATACGACCGATGGCCTTCGTATCACGCTGGCCGATGGTTGCATCGTCCATCTGCGTCCATCCGGCAATGCGCCGGAATTGCGTTGCTATGCGGAGGCCGATAGTGTCGCGGTGGCGCAGCGTTGTGTGGATCAGGCGCTGAAAAATATTCAGGCTGTGTGACCCCTCCCGACCTCCTCTTTGCGAGGGGAGGGTGGGGTCAGGTCAGGTTTTGGGTGATGCCTTAATTGGGATGCTCAAATATTTATGATTTGTGGTCATCAGGGATGACCGATGTTGATAATAGGTAGGAAATAATATGACCAAGAAGAAAGCGCTGATCACCGGTATCACGGGCCAGGATGGCTCCTACCTGGCCGAGTTTTTGCTGGAAAAGGGTTATGAAGTGCACGGTATCAAACGCCGTGCCTCACTGTTCAATACGCAACGTGTTGACCATATCTATCAGGATCGTCATGAGACCAGCCCTAGTTTCTTTTTGCATTATGGGGATCTGACCGATACTTCCAACCTGACTCGTATTCTCAAAGAGGTGGAGCCAGATGAGGTGTATAACCTGGGTGCGCAGTCCCATGTAGCCGTCTCTTTTGAAGCGCCGGAATATACCGCTGATGTGGATGCCATGGGCACTTTGCGTCTGCTGGAGGCAATCCGCTTCCTGGGGCTGGAGAAGAAAACCCGTTTCTACCAAGCTTCTACTTCTGAGCTGTATGGTTTGGTGCAAGAGATACCGCAAAAAGAGACCACACCTTTCCACCCGCGTTCTCCCTATGCTGTCGCCAAAATGTATGCCTACTGGATCACAGTGAACTACCGTGAAGCCTATGGCATGTACGCTTGTAACGGCATTCTGTTCAACCATGAGTCCCCACGTCGTGGCGAAACCTTTGTTACTCGCAAGATCACCCGCGCCATCGCCAATATCGCTCAAGGCCTGGAAAAATGCCTCTATCTGGGCAACATGGACTCCCTGCGTGACTGGGGTCATGCCAAGGATTACGTGCGCATGCAGTGGATGATGCTGCAACAGGAGCAGGCTGATGACTTCGTTATCGCTACCGGCAAGCAGATCTCTGTTCGCGAGTTCGTGCGCATGTCGGCCAAGGAAGCGGGTATCGAGCTGCAGTTCTCGGGTGAGGGTGTGGATGAGATAGCGACTGTGGTTGCCGTAACGGGTGACAACGCTCCTGCTGTCAAGGTAGGGGATGTGATAGTCCGTGTTGACCCGCGCTATTTCCGTCCTGCAGAAGTAGAGACTCTGCTGGGTGACCCCACCAAGGCCAAGAACAAGCTGGGTTGGGTTCCAGAAATTACCGTGGAAGAGATGTGCGCCGAAATGGTTGCCAGTGATCTGGAGCAAGCCAAGCGCCATGCTCTGCTGAAGGCCCATGGTCACAACGTCTCCATCTCTTTGGAAGGTTAAGAGCATGACCAAGCAGCGCGTCTTTGTTGCCGGTCATAAAGGTATGGTCGGCTCGGCAATTGTGCGTCAGTTGAGCCAGCGTGACGATGTCACGCTGGTCACTCGCAGCCGAAATGAACTGGACTTGCTCAACCAGGCGGCAGTTCAGCACTTTTTTGCCACCGAGCAGATCGATCAGGTTTATCTGGCGGCAGCCAAGGTAGGGGGCATACATGCCAACAATACCTATCCTGCCGACTTCATTTATGAAAATCTGATCATGGAGTGCAACATCATTCATGCCGCGCATCTGGCTGGTGTCCAGAAGCTGCTGTTTCTGGGTTCCTCCTGTATCTACCCCAAGATGGCCAAACAGCCCATGCAGGAGAGTGAACTGCTGCAAGGCTCGCTGGAGCCGACCAATGAGCCCTATGCCATTGCCAAGATTGCGGGGATCAAGCTGTGCGAATCCTATAACCGCCAGTTTGGTCGTGACTATCGCAGCGTGATGCCAACCAATCTCTATGGTGAGAATGACAATTTCCACCCGGAAAACTCCCATGTGATCCCGGCTCTGATGCGTCGCTTCCACGAGGCGAAGGAGCGTGGTGACGCTGAGGTAGTGGTGTGGGGGTCGGGTACCCCCATGCGCGAGTTTTTGCATGTGGATGACATGGCTGCCGCGTCAATTCATGTGATGGAGTTGGATGACAAGAGCTATCAGGCCAACACTCAACCCATGCTTTCACATATCAATGTGGGGACGGGTGTCGATTGCACCATCCGCGAGATGGCTGAGACCATGGCGCGTGTCGTTGGCTTCCCGGGGCGATTGACCTTTGATGCCAGCAAGCCGGATGGTACGCCGCGTAAGCTGCTGGATGTGAGTCGTTTGGCTTCACTGGGGTGGCGCTATCAAATCTCTCTCGAAGAGGGGTTAACCAGCACCTATGCCTGGTTCCTGGCCAATCAGGACAAGTTCCGCGGATGAGTCAAATCACAACACAAGGGCGTCTACCAGACGCCCTCTTTTCATCCATCATCGAGCATGCACCACTTATCTCCATGGATCTGGTGGTTCGGGATATGGACGGTAATGTATTGCTCGGTAAGCGGTTGAATCGACCGGCTCAAGGCTATTGGTTTGTGCCTGGTGGGCGGATCCGCAAGGGTGAGCATTTTGATGCGGCCTTTTCCCGTCTGGTACGGGAAGAGCTGGGTGTCGAGTTGACGCTTGCCCAAGCCAGGTTTCTCGGGCCCTATGAGCATCACTACAGCGATAATGTGTTTGGCGAGCAGTTCTCGACTCACTATGTGGTGCTTGGGTTCGAGGTGGTTCTGCCTCTGCAGCCCGATGCTTTGCCCTGTGCTCAGCATGGAGAGTATCGTTGGCTATCTGTTGATGCTCTGTTGGCGGATCCGTTGGTGCATATTCATTCCAAATGGTATTTTGCGAACAATCCGCTGATGCCTGGAATAACGTCGGCAAGGTGATGAAAGGCTCGCTGACGCGTAGGGCGATGGAGTACACGCTGGCGCAGTGGCCCTGTCGGGTGGGTTACTGCGAGCGAGGCGATCTGCACATCAGCAATGTCCTGGCGGAGAACGCAATCCGCCCCTTCGCGGTGGGTCGCAAGGCGTGGTTGTTCGCCGATAGCGCGCAAGGAGCGAAGGCCAGCGCGACCTGCTACTCGTTGCTGGAGACCGCCAAAGCCAATCAACTGGAGCCGTCAGCGTATATCAATTATGTGCTGGCGCGGATCGGCGAAGCGGACAGCCTGGAAAAGCTGGAAGCGCTGCTACCGTGGAATGTGGCTCTGGAGCCGATTTCAAAAAAAGTGGCGCAATACAACGAAGGCAAGTAGGTCGATTTAACGGCGCTTACAGTGAGGGTAATAGGTTCATTGCACTCACTTTCAGCGAGGAACCAGGCCCGAGCAAGCAGGATAATGCTGTCAAACCACTTGAGGGCCAACAGCCTAGCTCTAGTTCCAAAACCCTGGCATGAGCGGATAAGCGTTCGGGAAATCCATCCTCTTGCAACTCGCCATGCACAACAAAAGGCATATAACTCCCGACCAAGTTGCCATTGCAAATGGTCAAACAATTACAATCATCCTTCGGAATGGGCTGATTGAAGCGCACTCGTCTCTCGTGCTGACCACAATGCACAGTACCGGGGCCATTACCTATGACATGCCACATCACGGCCTTTTACTCATTGCGCATCTCTTTCAAACCTAACGTCCTACTGCGCTGCTTAGACCACTGTTGGTAGATTATCTCCCACGATGGTGATGTCTGTTGGTGATAGAGACGAGGCCGCAACTTAGGTGGCACATAATGCCCATCACGAAAACGACCGCATAAAGCACACGCAGAAACCATCAGGTCTCTCATATCATCATGAGGGTCTGGTAAGTGCGCACGCCCATCCTGCAATCCCATCACTCGGTCAATACCACCAGCGACAGCGCAAGGATAGAAGCCTTGTGGCGTCAGGCCGATACCGCAACTACTGGCAATGTCACAACCATTAGCAAAATCACTATGACGGTGATACCAGCTATCTTTCGGGGCGAGATTAAAGGGGCCAAATTCTGGCTGAAGATTATCCGTCTTGGTCGAGTGTTCAATTTCCAACCATTCAGGCAAGCTGGTTAATACCTTTGCAACCCTTCGTCCATATCCATTAGTCACGAGCTGAATGACAGTATCCGGTTGTTGCATTTTTAGTTCATAGAGTTCATCCAGAATGGCTGCCAGCTCAGGGTGCAAGGTTGGCTCTCCGCCAAGAATTCTAATGCGTCGCCACACACGCCCCTGCTTCAGAGATTCGGCGACAAAATCGCTGATAGCTGAAACAGTGATATGACGCGCCTCCGCCGCCTGCGCCGATGAACGATTACAGTTATTACACTTGAGGTTGCATTGGTAGGTGATATCAATTTCGAGGAGATCCGTAGCAACGGAATAGTGATATCCCAAGAGCTTGGTCATGGTTTTTTGGACACGGAACCAGCGCCACAACTTTTTCCTGTCAACGCCGACCGAAAACTGATCCACTCTGGCTAATTTCGCCGATTGAAAAGTGATCCACCCGGACATGGGGTTAATTGGTTTTGGGTGTGGCCCCCGCTTTGCGTTTCTCTTTCAAACGATAGCTTTCACCGCTGATCTGAACGATGTGTGCATGATGTAACAGTCTATCGAGCATAGCTGCCGTCAGTGTCTGATC
>NZ_JAPCIZ010000100.1:0-11989 GCF_027707725.1 Aeromonas sp. QDB25
ACCTTAGACCGCGCAAATGTTTGGATTTCAGGCAACCGCAGATCGTGTTTGATGAACTACGACAGGTTGCTTGATTTGGCGGGTGTTGCACTTCGGAGTTGAATTCGCGAAAACTTAGGCAATATTCCCATAGTAATCCCTCCAATAAATGAAATTGCTGCTCATTTGAAGCATATTGAAAACAAAATTGTTAATTTTGATAATTTGGCAGAAAAGGCTGGAGTGGCTATTCAACTGATGCAAGAACGTCGCACCGCCCTGATCTCCGCCGCCGTGACCGGCAAGATCGATCTGCGGGGCTGGACGCCACCCGCCGAAGAGGTTGCCGCATGAGTTCAATGCCGCAAACCGAGGTGACTGATGCTATCGCTCCAGACATCAATGACGAGCAGTACCGCTGGCTGACCGAGTTGATTTTCGATAGTAAGGAGCTCGATAAGCTGGGGGGCATGGTCTCGGAGTTCAACCTGTTTGAAGCGATGGGAATGGTGCGTCAGGAGATCCGCCACTCCCATTTTCTCGGCACCCTCTTTAATCCCCGAGAACCTCATGGTTTGGGCTCTCGCTTCTTTGAATCGCTGCTTTCAAGGTTGCTCTATGTGCCGGATCGGCGTAGTGGCGAAGTATCCCTGCTCGATATCCATCTCTGCGATTACGACGACCTGCAGGTGTTTCGTGAGCAAGATCGTATCGATCTACTGCTGGTGAGCCCGTAGGTTCGATTAGCGAAGCGTAATCGGACGATCGCGTTATCAGACCTTCTCGTTTTCTCGCACAGGAGTGAATGGTATGACTCTGCCTACCCTCACCGCACAGTTAGCCGCACTCGCCGCCGCTCACCCCGAGGTGATGGTGCTGTGGCTCTATGGTTCCCACGCCAAGGGGAACGCTGGGCCCCACAGCGACTGGGATCTGGCGGTAGCCTTCGACCCCGTCAAATTGGTTGACTCTCTGGATAACCGGTTGCGGCCCGAGTTGCTGGCCCTCGACTGGCAGCGAGCCTTGGGGCTGGCCGAGGGGCAGTTATCGGTGGTCGATATCAATCAGGCGCCCATTCCGCTTGCCTTTGCGATTGTCGATGCCAACCGGGTACTGTTTTGCCGCGATCAGGGTCGCCGTCTGCGTGAAGAAGCCCGTATCATGTCGCAGATGGAATTCCTTCTCTACAGCCAAGCCAATGAGCATAAGAAATACTGAGGTCTGGTATGCAGCTTGCCGATTACCAATTTCTACAGGCACTGGCGAGATTACCGTTTGTCGAGGCGATCTGGCTGTTTGGTTCACGGGCCCGTGGCGACCACCGTGAGCGTTCCGATATCGATCTGGCCATCGAGTGCCCCGATGCCAGCGAGGCGCAATGGCAGCAGGTGTTGGCGATCATCGATGAGGCCGATACCCTGCTCCCTATCGATTGTGTGCGACTCGATGAGGAGTCGCCCCAGAGCCCGCTGTATCAGGCCATCCTGCGTGACAGGGTGCCTCTCTACCGACGAATGACGCCTTAAGGAAGTGCAATGAGTCTGGATCTGAATCTGGTTGCCCTTGGCAACGCCCTGCAACGTCTCGCCGAATCCCTGAGCTATGACGCGAGCCAACCGCTGGTGGTCGATGCCAGCATCCAACGCTTCGAGTTCTGTATCGAACTGACCTGGAAGACCCTGAAAAAGGCGCTGGCGGCGGAAGGTATCGAAGCCAATACCCCCCGTGAGTGCATGAGCCAAGCCTATGCGGCCCACTGGCTGGCCGATGAGACGGTCTGGTTGTCGATGCTCAAAGATCGCAACCTGACCTCGCATACCTACAAGGAAGCTCTTGCGGTCGAGATCTATCGCCGGCTGCCGGGGCATCTGGCGGCGATGCAGTCGCTTTATCAGGTACTGCTGGCCCGAGGGGGTCAGCCATGAGCCTGGACCTCAGTTTGGAAAATAGGGCACGGGAGAAGGCATTTCAGGATCATATCATCGAGCAACTGGTCGCATCAGGTTGGTTGGTCGGTGAGTCGGCACTCTATGACAAAGAGCGAGCCCTCTATCCGGAAGATTTGATCGCCTATGTGCAGGAGAGCCAGCCAGAGGGGTGGCAGAAATACTTTAAAACCTACGGTGAGGAGCCAGAGCGTCATCTGCTCAACGCCGTGGTCAGGGCTCTTGAGAGCGATGAGCGGGGCACCTTGTGGTTACTCCGTCATCAGGTAGAGGATCGAGGGCACCGGCTGGCAGTGGCCACCTTCAAGCCTGACCATGACCTTAACCCCACGCTTTGCGAGCGTTATGCCAAGAACCGGCTGCGGGTGGTGCCGGAGCTGGTCTATAGCCCCCATGGCTATGAGGGCCGACTCGATCTCACCCTGTTTCTCAACGGCATACCGGTGGCAACGCTGGAGCTCAAGTCTTGCTTCAAACAGAGCCTGGAGAACGCCAAGCAGCAGTACCGCTTCGACCGCCCACTGGTGACGGCGGGCAAGCGTGAGCCGCTGCTGGCTTTCCGTCGCGGAGCCTTAGTGCACTTTGCCGTCAATCAGTTTGAGGTGGCGATGACCACCCGGCTGGCCGGAGCAGATACCTTCTTCCTGCCGTTCAACCGGGGCACCGCCAAGGGTGGGGCAGGGAACGATCAGCCTGAGACAGGGTTCGCCAGCGAGTACCTATGGCAGGAGATTTTCGCACCCGAGACCTTCCTCAATATTCTGGGTCGCTATCTGCATCTGCAGGTGAAGCACGAAGAGGACGCACTGGGCCGTCTCAAGAAGAAAGAGACGATGATCTTCCCCCGCTATCACCAGTGGAAGGTGGTGGAGACGCTGCTTGCAACGTTGAGCCAAGAAGGCAGCGGCCAGAAGTACCTGATCCAGCACTCGGCGGGCTCGGGCAAGTCGAACTCTATCGCTTGGTTGACCCATCAGCTCGCGTCGCTGCGGCGTGACGGGGATAAGCTGTTCAATTCGGTCATCGTCGTCACCGACCGGACCGTGCTCGATAGCCAGTTGCAGGAGACCATCGCTCAGTTCGATCACGCATCCGGGGTGATCTCCCGCATTAATCGGGAAGAGGGGGATGGCAGCAAATCTGCTCAGTTGGCCGAGGCACTGACCAGCGGCACTCCCATCATTATCGTCACCATTCAGACCTTCCCCCATGTGCTCAAGGCGATTCAGGAGAGCTCCAGCCTGAAATCCAGCCGCTTTGCGGTGGTGGCCGACGAGGCTCACTCCAGCCAGACCGGCAAGACTGCCCGTCAGCTGCGTGAGGTGTTGATGGCCGAGCAGTTGAATGATGAAGAAGAGCTCTCGGCCGAGGATGTGATGAATCTGACCTTGGCTGCCCGTGGCGGCAGTCAGAACATCAGCTACTTCGCCTTCACTGCTACCCCGAAGGCCAAGACGCTGGAGCTGTTCGGTCGCCCGCCCAAGCCCCATCTGCCCATTTCTGATGAGAACAAACCCGAGCCATTCCATGTCTACACCATGCGCCAGGCGATCGAGGAGGGGTTCATCCTTGACGTGCTGCGGAACTACACCAGCTACCAACTGGCCTATAAGCTGGCGATGGAGAGCGAAGCGGCTGATGCAGAAGTGGACAGCAAGAAGGCCAAGCGCAAGCTATCCCAGTGGGTCCGGCTGCACCCGCACAACATTGGCCAGAAAGTGCAGGTGATAGTCGAGCACTTCCGCCAGCACGTTGCACCGCTGCTGGCCGGTCAAGCCAAGGCGATGGTGGTGACCAGCAGCCGGATGGAGGCGGTCCGCTACAAGCTGGCGTTCGACAAGTACGTTAAGGACCAGGGTTATCAAGCCATTCGGGCCATGGTGGCCTTCTCGGGCGACATCGAGGACGAGGGACAGACGTGGAACGAGCGGAACATGAATCCGGAGCTGAAGGGCAGGGACATGCGTAAGGCGTTCGATACGGCTGACTATCAGGTGATGCTGGTGGCCAACAAGTTCCAGACCGGGTTCGATCAGCCCAAGCTGTGTGCCATGTATGTGGACAAGAAGCTGACCGGGGTGGACTGCATCCAGACCCTCTCGCGGCTCAACCGCACCTATCCGGGCAAGGAGAGTACCTATGTGCTCGACTTCGTGAACGACCCGCAGGATGTGCTGGAAGAGTTCCAAAAGTATTACGAAACCGCCACGCTGGATTCAGTGTCGGACCCGAACCTTATCTATGACCTGTTCCACAAGCTCAAGGGCGAAGGGATCTTCACCTGGCCCGAGGTGGTAGCGTTTACCGATGCCTACTTCGACCCCAAACGGGGGGCCGATGCCTTCTTGCGGCACGCCGTTCCGGCCAGAGATCGCTTCGCCAAGCGTTACCGGCTGGCCATCGATGCTATTCGGGAGTGTCGGACCCAGCTCAAGTGGCTGATGGAACAAGGTGGTTTAGGTAGCGACCAGGTCAATGCAGAGCGTCGCCTGAAGGAGGCAGGGGAAGCCCGTTCGGTGCTGGAGCTGTTCAAGAAGAACCTCAACGGCTATGTGCGGTTCTACGAGTTTGTCTCCCAGATCACCCCCTTCGACGATTACGACATGGAGCGGCTGTGTGTCTTTGCACGCCACCTGCTGCCCCTGCTGCGGGAAGAGGTGTTGGATGAAGAGCAAGTAGACCTTTCATCGGTGATGCTGAGCCACTACCACCTTAAGGCCAAGCGGACACAGGATCTGCAACTCAAAGAGAATGCGGCCGGTTATGGGCTGGAGGGGATCGCCTCCCTCGGCAGCGCCAAGCCGAAAGAGGAGAAGAAGGATTTCCTCTCCGAACTGCTGGCTCGGATGAACGATCTGTTTGGCCTGGAAGTGACTGATGGGGACAAGCTCGACTGGGTGCAGGGGATGGTCAGCAAGCTAAGCGAGAACGGCCCCCTGATGGAGCAGGTCCGCAATAACCCACGGGAATCGATTCTGCATGGCGATTTCCCGAATGCGGTGGATGAAGCCGTCATCGGGCGAATGGAAACCCAGCAGGGCATGTCGCTGACGTACCTCTCTCACCCCGATAAGGCCAGGGCATTGCAGAATATGCTGCTGGACTTGCTGCTCGAGGGGTTGGCTGGCCATCAGTCATTACGGACACAGAGCCAGTAGGCGTTTGCTGGAGGTGCATGTTAGGGCTGACGTGCTCCTTCAGCGGCAATGAGCCCGATCAAAGGAAGTGGGAACACCATCCTAGGCTAGGTAGGTCGAGGAGGTCTGCCGATCTGCTGAAATTTTGGCAGATTTAAGAACTTTTTCTACGAGATTTCATACAGAAAAAGTTCTATAAAATGCTGAAATTTCAGCAGATTGAACATCCAAAATGACCCCTTTGCCTTTGATGGCGGGCAAAAGGGCCAGATTCAAAATCAGCAGATATTAGCCTTGCGGGTTCCGCAGTGGACGCCAGACGTATCCTGATAGCTCTTTGGCATTTGCCGGGGGCAGAGTATGCAGATCATCTGCTTCGAAACCGAAATGGTTCATCATCTCTGACAGGGAGTAGCAGAGTTGATCGCCTTCCGCTTGACTGAAGGTGCCGTCATAGCGCTGGATGAAGTTCGGGGTGAAGCTCTCACCTGTTGTGCAGACCGGCAGCGTCTGTATCTTGAGATCTTCTGGCCCACCTTCTGTAATCTTGACGGCGTACCCGAGCAATGGGTAACGCTCTAGGGTCGTTTCTCCGTTGTCATTTGGTTCGACAATGATGTAACCGTACTCACTGGGCTGAGCGGGGATAAAATGAGTAGTTGCCACTGGTGTTCTCCTTCACACAAAACGAGACGATATTGCTAACAATTGGTCTCAAGTGGGTTTTAACCCCTCTTTTTTGACCGCAAGTGGAAACATATCGCGTCATGAAGGGGAAAACCGTGAAATCCGTCTAAAAATTTCTAAGAGGGCTCATAGGTGAATGTGGGCCCCTGCACCCCTTATACCAGTTCCGTTCGGATTCAATAACAACCAAATCCCCTGGCATAAGTAACTCGTGTACCCAAACGACGCGAGGTTACTGTTATGTCACAACACTATGATGATCACCCCGGACAGGGCGATCACATCATCAATCAGGCATTGGCCATTCTGGAGAGCCGACAGCGGCATCTTGGCAATGCCTTCACTCAACCCAAAGCGGCAGCAGACTTCCTTCGGCTCAAGATGGGGGAGTACGAGCGGGAAGTGTTCGCCGTCATGCTGCTCGACAATCAACACCGACTGCTCGATTACCAGGAGCTGTTCTTCGGCACCATCAATGCAGGCACCGTTCACCCCCGTGAGGTGGTCAAGGCGGCCCTTAACAGAAACGCCGCTGCGGTCATTCTGGCCCACAACCACCCCTCCGGTATGGTCGACCCCTCGGATGCCGACAAGGCTGTTACCGCTCGTCTCAAGGATCTGCTTGAGATGGTAGACGTGCGAGTGCTCGACCACTTTGTGGTGGGACAGCACGACATCTTCTCGTTTGCCGAGCGGGGGCTGCTATGACTCCATCCAAACCGCTACAGACTCTGTTCGCCAAGATCATCGGTAGCTACCCCGATGCCACCGCCCTGACCCTCAACTTCCGTAGTCCCGATTATTCCGCCGACACTGGCGGTTACCGTCCGGTCGAAATCCGTCTGGAAAAACGGGCTGAGAGCTGGGGGATGGCCTACGTCACCGAGTTCACTTACCTCGGTGGCGAGCTGGTCAAGGATCTCGATTTTGACTTCAACGCCGGGCTGGCCTCACAGCTCTGGTGTGGAGAGCGGCCGCTGGCCACCACCATGGACCTCTACCGGCTCTGGGAGAGGAACTTTCTCGACTACCACCGGATGGAGGTCTACCGCCTGAAGATAACCCCTGAGTAATCGCCATGAATGACTTCATGAAAACCTTGCTGCTGGACGCCTTGAAGGCAGCCCTGACGGCATTTGCGTCGGTCATCGTCAACGCGATGATGGCCCGCTACATGCCGCCACACTTCTACAACATGAACGAAGAGGACTACCCATGAACAAAATGATCCTGACCTCGGTGACTCTGGTTGCCATTGCAGGGGGAACCCTGATGATCCGCCTCATCGCCCGTGACAAGGCTCACGCCGAGGAGCTGGCCAAGGTATTGCGGATGCCTGGCGGGTCGACGCGTCATTGAGATCCCCTGGTCGGCACCCTGCATGACCAATAGATAGAGCAGCCAGAGCATCTGGTTGACTACCCCTGCGGGCCCTCCATCACGGAGCGGCCCGTTTTCATTTGTATCACTGGCTCAGGTCAATAGACCAAGGCCATGTGACGCGAGCGAAAGCAGGACTTTTTGCCGGTCACATGGGTTCCTTTGGACCTTTTGACAGGTCGCGTCAGTGTACCTTGCCCTATTGACCAGGAGGAGACCATGGCACTGGTGGGATATGCACGTGTCAGCACTGTGGGGCAGAGCCTGGATGCCCAGCTTCAGGCACTGGCCGAGTGCAGCAAGATATTTCAGGAGAAGGTGAGCGGGGCCAAGGATGATCGCCCGCAGCTCTCGTTGATGCTGGATTTTGTTCGTGAGGGAGACGTGGTGATGGTGACCAAGCTGGATCGCTTGGCTCGCAACACTCGCCACCTGTTGGAGATCTCGGAGTACCTGCACGCTAAGCGGGTTGCTCTGAGGATTTTGAATCTGGGTATCGATACCTCGACACCTACCGGAAAACTGATGCTGACCATGATCGGTGCCATCGCCACGTTTGAGCGGGAGCTGATGCTGGAGCGTCAGGCAGAAGGGATTGCAATGGCAAAACAGCGTGGGGTCTACAAAGGTCGCAAGCCGACTGCTATGGCTAAAGGGGAGGAGGTGCTGTCACTTGCTGAACGGGGACTAGCTAAGGTCGAAATCGCACGCCGGACGGGGATCAGTCTCTCCAGCGTGCAGAGGATCTTACGCGGGATGGAGGTAAATTCAATGGAATCATAGGCATGTAGGACAATGTCCACTCTCATGAAAACGGTATCAATCACATAAATATATCTGCAGATTCTTTAGTATTTCTCCTTTGGAGCGGTCTATTGAATCGTTATGAAAATATAGGGAACAAGGAGAAACTGATGACAGTTCGTTCGTGGGTATGCATAGGGGTTTGTCTGGCTCTTTCTGCTTGTGGCGGCGGAGGGGGCAGTGACAGCGATAGCACCAACCCTCCGGCCGTTAAATCTTCTATCCAAGGAAAGGCCATCGATGGTTACATCAAGGGTGCCACAGTGTACCTGGACCTGAACTTCAACAAGCGGCTCGACGCAGGCGAACCCAGCTCTGTCACCACAGAGCTCGGCGATTACCGTATGGAACTTACCGGTGCCCAAGAGCAGTGTGCCGAATACGTGCCTCTGGTTGTGGACGTACCTGTAGGTGCGGTTGACCTTGATACTGGCGTTGTCGAGGAGGCATACCAGATGGTTCTGCCTCCCAAGTTTACCCCGATCTCCAACGATGACCTCCTCCACGTTACTCCGCTGACGACTGTCCTTTGGAGCGATGTGGAAAAGCAGTTGGCCAGCGATGGTGCTCTGACTTGCCAGTCAGTCATGGCCGACCAGCTGAAGCGAGAGAAGATCGCGTTCGAGCTGCGAGAGTCTACCAACCGCGTGATCAAGCACTACAACATCTCAGAAAAGAAGCTGTACGCTGACTACATCGCCTCTGGTGACGCTGAAACCGCCACTCTGGCCATGGAAATCGTCCGAGGTCTGCAGGCATCATTCGGGGAGACTGAAGTGTTGAAGAAGCAGCACCCAGATGCGTTCTATGCCTATGTGGACTACCACATCGGTGACAATCGCGACCTAGATAACGCCTACCCCAATGCCTGGTATCGTGAACAGGGTGTCTATTGGGATGATCGTGCAGTTACTCAGTTGGCAAAGGTATCCTCTGACTTCACGCAGGTGATCCGCCAGTTGGCCTACAGCGAGCGTCACTTCCGCAAGACTGCTAGCTACAAATATGTCAACGAGTACAGTTTTGAGTCAAAAGGTGGGGATGACTCTCCGTATGCCTGTGGTGTGCAAGAGGCTATCGAGCATGTAGCTGGTAACAAACTGTATGAGTTGTCCAACTTGGTGAACTTCCAGGCTAATAGCTTTGAAGAGTGTGTCATCGACAACTTGGTTGATGTGGTAACGCAACGCCATGTAGCCGTAGAGGCCACTAATGGTGACGTTAAGTCCACCGGTGAGTTCATCTACGACCGTCAAGCTGGCAGCTTCCCCTTCTTGAACGACTGGATTGGTGTGGCTGATACTATCGATACCCTCAATATGGCTGATCTGGGGTCTGCTCTGGAACAGCTCCCGTATGGTTTCGAAGACCAGACTATCGAGCCAGATGCCCGTTTCTGGGCGAAGACTCAAGTCACCACAGACACAACCGGGGTGAAAACTGAAGTTCGCTACAACGAGCTCGGTAACTATGTCAAAACCGTCACTCAAGTAGACGGCACCTATACCACCGAGTGTGGTACTGATGGTGTGATATGGGGAACATGTAGCTAATAACAACCCAAGGAGCCCTTGCCGGGCTCCTTTTTAGCAGGTTTTGACTGGGTCAAGCCGGTATCGATGCTTGGCCCGGCAGCCACGGCACCATGATTGTATCCTGGTTACACCAGCCATCCGTCTGAATCCGAATTCTCCTGCCCGATAGAACACATGAACGCCAGCCTGTTCTGAACAGTTCGGGCAGCTTTTGAGTTTCTGCCCGTTTTGATGGAACACAACTGAATGGTTGAGGGGCTGGCCACAAGAACACTGGTCGGTCATCGATGAACTCACTTCCGGCGGTTGTCGGTTTCTTTGGCTACCCCTTTGAAGGGATCCCCACCTTGTTTCTGCTCGATAAACTTGCCGCTATCCGTATCGCGTTTCGTCCAGTTCCCATTAACCGGGTTCTGAACTTGGGTACGGTCGTTGACGGAACCTTGTCGATAGCCTTTGCCTGTGTTCGTAGCCATATGTCACCTCGGGTTTAAGTGAGACCCAAAGTTACCATTAGATTTCATTTCGCTCAATATTGGGTTGATTGTTGAGCTTCTGCGGGAGGGGATGGGGTCTTTAATGAGGTGCTTGCAGTGTACGGGGGAGGGCGGGTAGGATTGCCCTGTTTGTTACCCATTTAAGCATGTCCACTTGATGTGGATGACCGTACTTGCGGCGGATTCTCGCTTGTTGAGGTTTCAGAACACTGTGATGGCGCTCAGTTCCATCCCCAAGTGCCTGATTTATTTGGGCTCGCATTGATAACCCGTCGACCTGGTCAGGACCGGAAGGTAGCAGCCAAGGCGGGGGACTCGAGTGCCGGGATGTGGCTGGTAGGGCCACCACTTGTTTCTGCCATTCAACAAGTTACAGATAACAACCCCCTTCAGACCTCTTGGTAATCCACTTCATGTGGATGAATCAGGAGTCTTCAAAGTGAATCTCTGGCTCAGCCCTCAAGGTATCTGGTACTACCGCAAGGTGACAGTGCTCCCCAGTGGTCGCCGCAAAGACATTAAGAAATCTCTCCGTACTCGGGACAAGCTGGTCGCTCGTCAACAGGTGGCTCAGATGCTTGCCTGTGCGCGTTCTCGGGTAAAACCAGCGGCTGTCCAGCCAGAACCTCAGCCAAGCTCCCTGCCGGAGCCTCAGTGGCTACAGCAACAGACACCATCTGCGACCAAGCCAGCCCCTGCGGCGCCTTCTGCCATTGCATCCCCTCTACTCTCAGAACTCAGTGACCGTTATCTGAAAGAGAAGGCGCTATCTTGGGCACCCAAAGAGCTCAGTAACCAGAAGAACTACATCGGCTACTTCATCAAAGCGCTGGGAGATAGATCTCCAACCGCGTACAGCAAGGCCGATGTGGTCAAGTTCAAGGACGAATTGCTGAACTCAGGTAAGAGCCCGACGACTATCAACAAGTACCTCCAGAAGCTCTCGCTGTTGTTCGTCTGGCTAGGCAATCACCACGAGGGCATCGTCAATCACTTTGCTGGGCTCAAGCTACAGCGGGTTAAAGAGGTCAATGCTCGAAGTAGCTATACATCTGCGGAGAAACAGCGGTTGATCCAATGGGCGAAGGAACAGGAGCCATACCGCAAGTGGATAGCGCTGCTCGGCCTGTATACCGGAGCGAGAGCCAATGAGATTTGCCAGTTGTACGCAGACGATGTGCAGCTGGTCGACGAGGTATGGTGCCTGAACATCAGGGACAACCGCCCAGACCAGAAGCTCAAGACGGTCAACAGTGCCCGCCTGATCCCTATTCACTCCTCGCTGATTGCTGGTGGCTTTATCGACTTCGTGCAGGAAAGGGCAGGGGGGAGGCTGTTCCCTGAGCTACCTCATCGACAAGACGGTTACAGCCATCTTTGGGGGCAGTGGTTCAGTCGCCATCGTCCCGTAGATAAAGACTTCCACAGCCTGCGTCATACAGTGGCAACAGCGTTAAAAGATCATGGTGTACCGTTACAGTATGCGGCGGCAATCTTGGGGCATACCAATGGTGCCATCAGCTATGATCGGTACGGTGGTGGGGTAGCAGTCGAGAAGCTACAAGCAGCTATCGAAGCGGCACTATGAACGAACTACCTTGGAGATCACCCCATAGGTACTTCAGCCCAAGAAAAGAGTAACTATTTAGCTAGATGCTGATGAGCACAAGGAAGAGCACCAGTGGAACACCAGAGGCCTGATAATGCACTACCTGATTTGAATGAGTTAAAAGAGCAAATTGCGTTGGAGTATGGGCGATGCCTCCTCCAGTTGCAGCAGTTTGAATTGATGCTCAAAGCAACCTTGCCCACTCTGAAGGTGAGCGGGTTCTCTGATGAATTGACTAGTAACGTAGAACGCGATCGCCAGCGTCTAGGTGGTAAGACTCTGGGTCAATTAGTTGGACAGTGGAAGGTAATCCCCCCGAAAAACTGAGGTGCTCATAAGTAGAATTTTCTCGTATCTTGAACGCAGGAGGTTCTACATGAAAACATCACGCTTTAGCGATGCACAGATCATCGCC
>NZ_JAPCIZ010000101.1:0-11179 GCF_027707725.1 Aeromonas sp. QDB25
ACCTTAGACCGCGCAAATGTTTGGATTTCAGGCAACCGCAGATCGTGTTTGATGAACTACGACAGGTTGCTTGATTTGGCGGGTGTTGCACTTCGGAGTTGAATTCGCGCCTATATAAAAAGACCATTCCTTGTTTTCTTTTTGTAAAGTCACGTATAGCGCTTCGTTCCAAAGGAAGCCATGGTTTCATTTTGGTTATATAGTGTATATTTTTTATACTAGGTTTTAAATCGGGTTTAATAGTACTGGCCCATCTAATTCTTTGATTATACTCACCAGATATCTTAAATACACCATTGGTAGTTGATAATGCAATAGCAACTGCAGCTTGCTCAGCAAGCTCAGTCTGCGGACAAGCTGTAAGCATTTTAATATATATAGTTTTTAACCGCCCAAAGAAATCCAACTCACAATACAGCTTGTTGTTGATGCATACGAACCCTACATTAATATATGAATCAATAGATTTATCATACAACCCCTCTTCGGATAATTCATTTAAGAACTCTTTATTTAAACCTTGCCCTTGAAGGTCAACATTGATCTGAAGGCCTGACATGACGTTATCTTTGGGGATTATTTCATCTATGTCATATGAGTCCAAACATAGTATGTCATAGTCGACCTTTATTGAATATTCATATCCATTTTCAAGTAAGAAATATGGAAAAACCCAATTAAGAAAAATCTCTTTAGGCCAGTTCATTTCCATCATTAATGGCATATCTTCAATGGAAGACTCTTCCTCCAAGAGAGATGAATCAATATAATTTATTTTATAATACTCTAGAGCATCCACCATTTCATTGGTCAAATCTTTTTTAGGAAATGATATGAACGCATCAAATAAATCGGGGTTGTTCTCAATTATACTATTTAGAGCAATAACAGCTGGAAAAAATATGTTTTTATCGCCCGCAACAAATATTGCAACTTTCAAATTATATAACTCCACTAAGTTTATTTAGTTCGAGAGACATAAGTGCCGCACTTATTATCTGCCACCCGAGCATGCCAATCAGTACCAGCGCTAGATCATGCCAAAATGGCACATCAGCGTCCTATTATCGTTTTCTAAAAATCCGATGTTCTACCATCACGCCGATGATCTCGATGTGCTGCCGGTCGGAGTGCATGGGCGGGTAATCGTCGTTGAGGGGGACCAGTTCAAAGACCTCTTGCCCGTTCTCATCGATGCCACGGGGCCGATACTTCTTGAAGGTGGCCTCTTCGCTGCCGTTCTTAGCGACGACATAGTCGCCAGGGCGCGGAGCCTCATCGGGGTCAACGATGATCAGATCCCCTTCATTGAAGAACGGGGTCATGGAATTACCGCGCAGCCAGAGGCCGAAGCCGCAGGGACCAACATCGACGCTGGACGTCACATACTCAACGTTACCGTCAAAACTGGTAGCCTGCTCGCATATCTCCCGCCAGTTGCCTGCCTGCACATAGCTCAGAATTGGCACTCGCGTGCCCTGAGGGATCGCTGCGGGCTCGACGTTGCTAAAACCAGCTTTCGCTTCTGAAGTCCCATTTTGTGGGGACTGTGTATTAGACAACGCGGCTAGTTCTCGCATTACATCATCAATATTCGCTGCGGATAAAGGGGCTGCCAGCCGTTGCGCTTCCAACGCTTTAAGTAGCAAAAATATATTGCTTGTCTTTCCAGATCCTGATGGATGCCAAACAATTCCCGCCTTCGAGTCCTCTCCGGTCAAAAGCCAATTGACCGACACGCCAAGCGCAGCAGCTAAGTCATTGAGATAGCGCCCGCTTGGCGTGCTCTCTCCCCTTTCCCACTGACTTACGGCAACACGAGAAACGCCAACCTTTAACCCTAGGGCATCTTGGCTATAGCCGAGCCTCTTACGACTCTGTTTGATTCGTTCGCTTACTTTCATGTAAGCAATCTTACACCCAGAAACCGAAAGCATTTTTGTCATTTCCAGAAAGTAATCATTGCAAGAAAGATAAAGTTCGCTTTACACTCAGCCGAAAGAAAGGTTGTCAATGGGTGTCGTATGAAAAAGCAAACTGCCATAGACCATTTCGGTGGGGCCAACAAATTGGCTCATGCCTTGGGCTGTAAACCTCAGGCCATTTCACAATGGGGTGAGAACGTCCCCCAGGGCCGCGCCTACCAGATCGAGGTATTGACCGGCGGCGCGTTAAAAGCCGACCCCGCCCCCACGTCTGGCCAACGGCGCCCATCTCAGCGCGTCGCGCCGGGCACCCCGCTGGAGGAGATCCCCAGCGTCCAGCGGGCGACGGCCGCCGCCAAGGCTGACCCCACTAACGCACAACCTGGTAAGGCGTAACCACCATGCCACCTCGTCATATCAATCCAGCCGCCAGGCCGACCCAGGCCCCCGCCGTCAGCGCGATCAATCTGGTGATCTCCCCAGACACACCGCCGCTGATGCCCATCGCCAGGTTTGCCGAGTGGGTCGGGGTGTCTGTTGATACCGCACGCCACTGGGTCAAAACCGGCCGCCTCGATGTCATGGAGAAAACCCGGGGCAACGAGTTGGTGATGGTCAAGGTGCATGTGTTTATCGCCAAGCAGATGGCAGGGTCGGTGTTGGCACCCCAGTTCAACCGCGCGGGTTAACCATATCGTCCTTTGGAGGGAAATCAGAGTGTCAAACCAGTCCTGTTTTTCACACAACCACTTTGCGGCCGCCTGCGACACCTTCAAGGGTATGCACAACATCAGCGAGCTGGAACGCGAGCTCGGCATGCCGAGCCGTGTGCTGCACAACAAATTCAACCCGGCCAGTGAGAAACACAAGCTCACCGCCCTCGACCTCATCGCCCTTTATCGCGCCACCGGGGACGACACCCTGTTTGACGGCCTACTGTTTGACTGCGGTCTGACCGCCACCAAGCTGCCCGCCGCCGCCGCGCCAACCCCCGAGGCCCGCGCCCAGCAGGCACTCAATGCAGGGGCCCAGATCCTGGGTGTCACGGCACAAGCCACCACCCTGCTGAGCGGCCCCCGCGTCACCAAGGCCCATCGCAATGCGGTCATCAGCGGACTGTGGGCGGGCATCGAGCACCTGGTGCTGATTGCCACCGAGGTGGAAGACAAATTCCACGCCGTACCCAGCCTTGCCTGCGCCGCCGACATGGCCCGCGTGGCGATGGGCGCATAGGAGACCCCATGTCCAAGTTTTTCCCCTGCCCTCACTGTGGGTCTTACAGCACCGTCAGAACCTCACAGCGCATGAGCGATCTCACCGTGCAGGCGCGCTATCGCTGCAGCAACGATTTCTGTGGGTACGTCTTCCAGGTGATGTCCACGGTGACCGGTTACTACGTGCCCAGCGCCCTGCCCAACCCCGCCGTTCTGGTGCCACGGCTCAAGGGGAGCCGCAGCCCACAAGAGGAGCCTACCAGCACCGCCACCCCGCCCCTGCCCACCAAGCCGCGCCCGTTCCGCGCCATTGAGGAACTCAAGCAGGCACAGGCCGGGGCCACCGAAACAACCGCAGAACAGGAAGGGGCCTAGGCCCCCTACAGGAAGGAGAACCCCATGCAAACGCAACGCATCGACCATGAACAGCGCAACCTGGCGGGGCTGACCCCCGATGAGCAGGTGGCCATGAACACCGCCGGCTGCCAGATCCTGCGGGAGATGTTCGGCAAGACCGGCGCCAGCCTGAACACCGACTGGTTGACCCTGAGCCAGGCCAAGAAGGCGGCCATCTGCGCCATCGCCCGCCAGCCACGGGGCGAGCTGATGACGGCCACTTTGTCAGGCCTGCCCCATGAGCAACGTGAGGCGATCCGGCTCGCGGTCATCGCGCTGGAGTACCAGGGGGAGTTTCGCGGCGGCTGTGACACCAAGGTGTGGCACCCGGCGCCAGTGACCAGGCCCATCGGAGATATCGAGAGAGAGAAGAAGGAACGCGCCGCAAAGCTGCGCATGAAGCGCGCCGTGCTGGCGGGCAGTGAGATGTGCCAGTCAGGCCCCAGGGCCATCGGGCAATAAAAAACCCGCTATCGGTGCGCCAACACCAGCGGGCTTTCCATCGTCAACAAGGAAAATCGACATGCCAACTTTAGCCATTCGTGACCAATTGCGCAACCTGCGCCTGCAAAACCGCAAGCTGGCCTGCCGTGGTCAGCGTTACCGCACCAGCCCAGACCTGATCCATGCAGTAGAGCGCCCTGCCGCCATGGCGTGGCGTGCGGTCTGGTCGTGCGTCAACCGCCGTGGGGGGATCTGATCATGGCCGCCGTTATCACTCGTCACACCGAACCGACCATCAAGGCGGCATCCGCCTATCTGGTCAGCCGCGGTTACATCAACTGCGGCACCACCTGGCTGCGCGGCCGGAACGGCTACGCCCGCATGGAGCGCCTGACCTCTGGCGCCATCCGCATCATCGAGGGGGTGGCATGAAAAAGCTGTTACAGCCGGTCAACCGGCAAACCGCCATTGCCGCCGTGCACGCGCTGCCGGCGCGGCTTCGCGCCAGCACCGATTACTCCTACCTCTACCGTGGCTCGGAGGGCAAGTCCCTGATGGCCCAGGCCAGACAGAACCAGCGCTGGTACCAGCTGTTCCACACCATGAACCGGAGGGCTCAACCATGAGCATCGACGCCATTCATATCGCCAAGCGGGCAGAGCGGGCTGTGCTGCCGCTGCTGACCGAGCTGCTGGCCACTGGCGAGCAGGAAAACCGCATCGCCCTGGGCGAGCTCTACTCCGGTGATGAGTACATCCAGGTGCAGCTGGTCGTGACCAGCCGCCCCGCGGATCTGCTCGATGACGACTCTGTGATGGGGGATGAGGCATGAGCGACACCTATGTAAACCCGATGGCAATGCGGGCCAGGCTGGCCGCCGAGCTGGCTGTGCTGGATTTGTATGGGGTGGTCAAAACCACCGCTGCCAGCCTGAGCGACTGGGTCGGTGTTAACGGCGATTCGCTCCCAGAGCCGCTTGTCGGTGCGGTAAACACCAGCATGGTCGCCATGTCGGCCGCCGCTCATTGCATTGGCTACAGGTCAGCCGACGAGCTGAGCAAGCGGTTGGCTGCCTTCGAGGACACCGGCGAGATGGTCGTGCAACTGCTGGCAGAGCTGAACCAGGGTGATGGCCTGCGGCGTGAGGATCTGGTTGTCACTCGCTCAGCAGTGCTGCTGCTGGCGATGTATGGGCTGCTGGCGCTGGCCTGCAGCGAGGCTAATGCAGACCGCGACGACAAGGAGACGCTGGTATGACCGACCTGTTTGAACTGGAGGCCCCGCTGGATGACCAGGGCACCACAGAGGCGGGCCCCGCCCACATGCGGCCATCCGCACCGCTCAGCCAGTTGGCCAGGCATTGGGAGGCCGCTCGCGGCGAGTTTGATTGTGCAAACATGTTTGCCGGCCATCCCGACATTGAGTCTCACATTGCCGAGCTGCTGGCCCTTGGCGCCATCCGCGCCGTGTACTGGTTGGCGCTGGGTAGCGGTGAGGTGGCGCTGGCCAGAGAAATCGCCGAGTGGTGGGCAGACTGCGAACCGCTCCATGGACTGGGGGAGACCATCAAATGAGACACCGCCTGATCGCAGACCTGCAAACTCGTGTGGATAGATGGTTCGACACCATGATGGGCGACGAGGCCCGCCTGCGCAGCTACCAGCGCGACCTGCTGGCCATGCGCCAGCTCTCCCCTCGCCCCCGCTGCACGGTCTCCCTCACCCTGCGCCAGTGTGTCGCAGCCAGAAAGATGGCGAGGCATGCCCGCCATGCGCTGGCCTCCTGCCGGAACAACATCAAAGAGCTGTCGGGTAACAATCACCAATGACCAACCAACAGAAAACAGGGCCAGCCGCCGAGGCTGGCCATCTTGGTTTTGCCATCAGCCGCCTGCCGACGCCAAAACGCAACCAGCTGCCGCTATCCAAGAAGACCCTCAAGGCCCGTATCGATGCCCTCGCCAACTCCATGCCGGGCACCAAGCTGGAGGCCGCCTTTGTGGGCGCCCCTGGTGAATACGATCTGGTCTGGGCGGTGCAACTGCTCGATGGCCTCTCCATGCAGTTCACCCAGGTGCTGTTCAAGCAGTACGTGCGCCGCCGCAAAGATGGCACCACCCGCAACTGCCGCAGCGCAAACATCTGGCTGCGGGAACGGGTGAAGTGGGTCAGGTCTCTGGTGATGGCGCTGCCAGTCGATGCTCAGCACCTGCGCGACGACGAAGGCCGCCGGCGAGTGGCCCACCAGTTCGCCAACCAGACCGCAGCCATCTGGAAAAACATCGAGCAGAACAGCACCGCCGGCGAACTGGACCTGATGGAAACATGGGAAGCCATCAAGCAACCTGCCGACCAGTGGGGATTCGTCGGCAAGATGCCGGACTTCAAAACAAAAGAGGCCAGGGAAAACTGGATCCTGAGCGTCATGGTGCGCCTGCTCTCCGCCAAGTGGTGGGAGAAGCGAGTGAACCGCTGCTGGGATCGGCTGCAAGAGCACATCGCCATCCTGCTGGGCAAGGTACGCAAGGGCGTCTCCGCCTACGTCTCGAACGCCACCATGAAGGTGGTGCGCGAGCGCAAGCAGGCCATGATGCGCTGGTTGGCTGAGTCGGAAGTGATGAACGGCCAGCATGACCTGGTGATCTCGATGAAGGATTGCTGGGAGGCCAGCATCTCCAACCCGGTCAACCGCCGCAACGAGATGATGACCCGCATGCGGGGGTTCGAGGACTACGCAGAGCAACAGGGCCATGTGGGGGTGTTCTTCACCTGGACGGCCCCCAGCCGATTTCACGCCTGGAAGACCGGCCGCAACGGCAAGACCATCGAGAACGACAAGTACCAGGGCGCCACCCCACGCGAAACCTGCGCCTATCTGGCCAAGCTCTGGAGCCTGACCCGCGCCTCACTCAAGCGCAATGATTCACCTGTCTACGGCTTTCGGGTGTGCGAGCCACACCATGACGGCACCCCGCACTGGCACATGCTGCTGTTTATGCGCCCGAGCGATCGCAACAAGGTGATCAGCACCCTGCAACACTACGCGCTGACAGACGACAAGGACGAGCTGGTGCGGGTACCCATGGCTGCCCCCACCTTTACCGATATCACGCCACGGTTCGACTGGAAGATGATCGACCCAGCCAAGGGCGATGCAACCGGCTATCTCGCCAAGTACATCGCCAAGAACATCGATGGCGCCTATGTCGGTGACGACGAAGAGGCTAACACCCCAGCAGACCAGGGCGCTCTGCATGCGTGCGCTTGGGCCAGTTGGTGGGGGATCCGCACCTTCCAGCAGATCGGTGGCGCACCGGTCGGGGTCTGGCGCGAGCTGCGCCGTATCAGCAACGCCAAGAAGAATGGCGAACTCGTGGGGCCACCCAAGCCGGTGTTGCAAGACCCACGCTTTGAGGCCGCCCGCTATGCCGCTGATAACGCCATCTTTCGTTGCTACCTGGAAGCCATGGGTGGCGCACTGGCTACCCGTGCCGAGCACCCCATCAAGCTGGCCCACCTCATCGAGGAGCAGGCCAACAGATACGGCGAAGACATCAAGCGCCTGATGGGGTTGCACACAGCCCGCCTGGGTATCAAGACCCGCCTGCAAGGGTGGGAAGTGGTGCCAGCAGGCACCTATGAGGCCGCCAAGGCCGCCAGAGTTTCGGCTGGGGGTGTTGGGGTTAAGACGGGCGACAGCCCGGCACCTTGGAGCTCTGACAATAACTGTACGCAGCCGGATCCAGAGGCGTTCGCGGATCAGTTGATGGCAGAGCAATGGGGTTTATCGCCCTTCTCCATCGACCGTTTACGGGCAGGCGCCAGCGTGAGCGCGGACGGTTACACCCTCTGGCTGGAGAACGGCCAGGTGCAATCGAGCAGATCGATGCCAAACGAGCCGGAGTGGCAGCCAGATGACCAGCCGCCAGCCGTGCAGGACCAGCCGGATGAGTACGCGATCCCGGACGGTGACCAGGACTGGCCGATGTTGGTCCAGCTCTGCGGCGAGGTATACCAGGCACAGGGCCATGCGGGCGCCTACCAGTGGATCGAGATGCTGCCAGATCCATACCACAGTGAGATGTGGCGGGTGCTGGAAGGCCTGGAAGGGCTGACCGAGCTGGATCCGCTCTGGTGGCAGGAACAGTACGACATCAGCGAAGAACAAGAAGAGTGGGAGGCATAACGTGAACAACAATCACCAGGGCGCCAGCGCCCAGACCGTCAGCCGGGACGAGTACCGCCGCCTGGATAATCGGGTGACCTGCATCCTGCAGCAGCGCTGGCCAGCCCACGAGATCAGCCAGTGGGTGGCCATGCTGCAGGGCAAGCAGCAGGCGGTGGCCTGCGCCATCCTGCGCCGCCGCTATCCTCGCCCCGCGCTGTTGGCCTTGCCCGCCATCGCCACCGAGGTACCTAACCCATTTCAGGCCAAGCCCAACCGCCCCACCGTGACGGTGCTCTCTGCCGACGGCCAATATGCCGGCAAGCGCCACGTGGTGGGCGGCCGCATCCCGGTCTCCATCGACCAGAGCGGCACCATCAGCTGCGTCAGAACGGGCCGCACCCTCTGGATTGCACCGGGCAGCATCATCGATCGCTCCAACCCGGGCGTAGCCGAACAGCTCAACCCCACATACCAACCATCGCTGCACCAGGTAGTGGCTGACCATCGCAAGGAGATAGTATGAACCCAGCCACCAAGCGCAAACAGGACCAGCGCAAGCGGCAAACCGGACTCGGCATCAAGCGAGTGGAGGTGGCGCTCTCAGAACGGGAACGCCAGCAGCTCGATCATCTGTGCATCGCCCGGGCGGGCGCCGGTGAGCCCTACAGCGCCGACGAGTACATCAGCACCCTGATCCGACGGGACTGGGAACGCTGGCTGGCGCAGGAGGCCGAGCTGGCCGTGCAGACCTGCCCCAACTGCGACTGCGCACTGCCGCAAGGCTGCGGTGGCACCTTCAAAGGGGAGTCGGCCTGCTGGCACACCACCGAGGGGAAAATCTTGGCGCTGTGACCGGTCACAATCACGCATTTTAGAAAATTGGCCCGGTCACGTTTTGTCGACAAATTGCCCCACCTAGGTTTATGATTCATCAAGAATGAAAAATTTTATAAACCGGAGTTAGTATGATTGGGGAGCGGGTAAAGCGTGCTCGTGCTGCTGCAGGCCTGTCGATGCAGGCCTTGGGAGAGCGGGTTGGCGTGTCTGCCAACATGGTCAAAAAGTATGAGCATGACCAGAGCATGCCTTCATCTGCCGTGCTGTTGAAGCTGGCCGCAGCCCTCGGCGTTCGCACCGAGTTCTTCTTCCGCCCCTCCGTCGTGACTTTGGCCAACGTCGAGTATCGGAAGCGTTCTACTACTCCCGCTAAAATCCTTCAGCAGATTGAAGGGGACGTGCTGGATCAGGCTGAACGCTGGAAGACCCTTGCCGATCTGTGGCCCAATTATCCCATCCCGCCATTTTCATACAGCGCGCACTTACCGAATATCGGCTGTCTGGACGACATCGAGGAATTTGCCGAGTCCGTGCGTGAGCATTGGCAGTTGGGGGTGAACCCCATCCAAAGTTTGATCGACTTACTGGAAACCAAGGGAATCTTGGTCATTGTCACCAAAGTGGAACAGGGCAATAAGTTTGACGGTCTGCAAGCACATATCGGTGACCAGCCTGTCATCGTGATTTCTGCTCATTGGCCGGGTTGTCGTCAGCGCTTTACTCTGGCCCACGAACTTGGGCATTTGCTGATGCATGGCAAATTGCCGGTAGACATGGACGAGGAACAGGCCTGTAACCGGTTCGCCAGCGCGTTCCTGTTCCCTAGGGCAGAGGCGATTGCACAATTGGGAAGTGATCGCAGAAATCTGGAGCCAAAGGAGCTCTATTTTCTCAAGCATGAATATGGTTTGAGCATGGCGGCCTGCCTCTACCGAGCTAAAAACCTGGGCATTATCACCGAGAGCCGCTGTAAGGATCTTTATTTCAAGTATTTCGTAGGCCAGAAATGGCGGGCTAATGAACCCGGTACCCCTTACCCGCAAGAGCACACCTGGTTGTTCCAGCAACTGGTGTACCGTGCACTGTCTGAAGAGATCATCTCTGAGTCAAAGGCTGCCGAACTGCTGCTGATGCCGCAAATGCAACTGCGGAAATCCCGCATCATGCAAGGTGAGGCCATGTAGATGCAGGTGCTTATCAGCGACGCCAATATCCTGATTGATATGGAGGACGGGTTGTTGCTCGACCGTATGTTCCAACTCCCCTATCAGTTCATGGCCCCCGATGTACTGTTCGAGGAAGAGTTGAGGGAAACCCACTCCCACCTACTGGGGTTGGGTCTGCAGCTCGGGGAGCTCAGCCCGACCAGCATCGCCACTGTGTTCGAGCTGAATGATAAGTATGGCGGTCCCAGCATCCATGACTGTTTCGCTCTCGCATTGGCAAAACAAGAATGCTGCCCACTCTTAACCGGCGACCGGGCGCTTAAAAATGCCGCCGAACGAGAGGCTGTGCTGGTGATGGGGACGCTGTGGGTCGTCGAGCAGATGGTAGTGCATGCCATCCTGACCAAGGATGAAGCCTTGCAGGCCTACGAGGACATGCGAACAAATGGCAGCCGTCTGCCCTGGGATATAGCCAAAAGACGTATTGAAGATATTTAGCACCTCCTGTGCGTCTTCTGTTTTGCCGTTGCCTGAAACATTAGGGTGTTACAAGGATATCAATATGACTCTACAATTAGTTAAAGATAGAGAATGTGGAAAATGTTCTGCATGTTGCGTGGCCTTACGAATTAATGTAGACACTCTTAAGAAAGATGCTGACATTCCTTGTAAAAATTTAGATAAAAATAAAGGCTGTGCAATCTATAAAGATAGACCGCCAGTGTGCCGCAATTGGTTTTGCGCATGGCGATATACAAATAAATTTGGAGATGAATGGCGACCTGATAGATCCGGAATAATACTTCGCTTCGATGAAGATGGAGGCATAATCTTACAGACACTAAAGGATCCCCTTGTTGTTCTAACCAGCGAGTTATGTTTATCGCTAGTTGCTAGTTGTATTGAAAGCAATTTATCAGTTCGCGAATTCAGATAATAACTGCAACACCCATGGTGCATAGGAGAGAAGAGGCCAACTGCCGGTTCTGGTACGCTTCTTCTCGCCAAAGAAACAAAGCGGAACACCATG
>NZ_JAPCIZ010000102.1:0-10970 GCF_027707725.1 Aeromonas sp. QDB25
TGCTCGATGCTGTGAGTGCCCACACAGATTGCTTGATTCAAATTGTTAAAGAGCGTCACGCTTATCGCGTTGAGGAGGCGCATCTTACGCTCCTCACTTCGAAAGTCAAGCCGTTTTTTTCGCTTTCCTTTCGGCGCCCACTTCGCTAGGAAGCTGGCTCATCAGGTTGGCGTGTTCCGCCGTGCTTGTAGGGGCGCATTATAGGGAGCCGCGCCGTGATGACAAGGGCTTTTTCACCGAAAAGAACCGTTCGCTCAGATATACAGCAAAGCGGTTCTATTTCGTTCGCATCACCACCATTTCGGGCTGTCATTGGATTTAAATTGAACATTTGAAAAGCCACTTTATAATTGGCTTTTCAAATGTTCAATTAAGGTTTCATTCATGCACCAGATCCTGGATAGCCGCAAAGAGGAGAGAATCGTTCCTCTGTTCCGCCTCGGGTTTCGGCCTTTCTTCCTGTTCGGCGCCTTGTTCTCGGCTTTGGCGATGCTGGGCTGGCTGGGGCAACTCAACGGCTGGTTCGCTCTGCCCGGGATTAGCAACCCCATCTGGTGGCATGCACATGAAATGTTGTTCGGCTTTGGTGCCGCCATAGTGGCGGGTTTTCTGCTTACCGCCGTCCAGAACTGGACCGCTCACCCAGGTGTACGCGGTTGGCCGCTGGCACTGGTCGTGGGATTGTGGGCCATCCCGAGAGGCCTGCTCCCCTGGTTTGGAGAAAGCAATGTCACTCTGATGGTCATGGACCTGGCCTGGTTGCCCCTCTGTACGTGGTTCCTCGCCAGACCCATCATAGTGACGCGCCAGTGGCGCAATCTCTTTTTTGTTCCCCTGCTTCTCGTGTTGACCCTGCTCAATACCGCTTGCTGGCGGTGGCATGCCGAATGGCCATTGGTGGAACATATCCTGCTTGCAACCGTGCTCCTCTTCACGACCCTGATTGCCGTCATGGGAGGACGTGTCATTCCCTTCTTTACCGCCAGAGCCACTGGGACGGAAAAAGCATTACCACTGCCGTGGCTGGAGCGCATTGCCCTCGCGTCTCTGTGGCTCATCCTGCTGCTCTGGTTTGTGCTCCCGACACAGTGGGTCATCGGAATTCAGATGTTCCCTCTATATATAGTGGCGGCAGGGGCTCACCTCTACAGGCAGCTGCGCTGGCGACCCGGAACCACGTTGGCCCAGCCCCTGCTGTGGTCGCTTCACCTGGCCTACCTCTTTATCCCACTGGGGCTGACCGCCCTGGCGGCACGCACGGCTGGCTGGCCGATTGCCTTGTCACTGGCCAGCCATCTGTTCAGCGCGGGCAGCATGGGGGCCATGATCCTCGGGATGATAGCCCGTGTATCCCTCGGACACAGTGGCAGAGCCCTGCAGATAGGACGCAGGATCACGGCGGCATTTGCACTGGTGATCCTGTCCGCGCTGTTGCGGGTCTTGCTCCCTCTCTTTTGGCCAAATCTCACCCTCACGGGATGGAACCTCAGCGGATGGAGCTGGGTTGCCGCCTACGGTCTGTTCATCTGGGTTTATACCCCCATACTGACCAGTCCCAGGGCGGATGGCCGCCCCGGCTAATCATCGCGTGGCCATGGCCGGATAGTGGATCAAATTGTGGAAGATGGCGGGAGCGACCCCAAGATTGCGATAGCCATGGGGACGGTCCGCTGCAAACCGGACGGCCTCACCCTGATCGAGGGAACGCCACGCCCCGTCAACCAGTACCTCCATCACACCGCTGATGACGATGACATGTTCGGTCACTCCGGGTTCATGGGGTTCTGACTCCCGCTGGTAGCCAGGTAGCAGGGTCAGTTCGAACAACTCGAAACCAAAGCGGGCCTCATAGGGGAAAAGCGGGGCAACCTGCATCCCCTCTCCCGCCGGCTGCTGTCGAATATCATCGGCAATACGGTATACCGTCTCTCCCTGTGCCGCTGGTGTCGGCTCAATGAAACTGGAGAAAGAGACCCGAAAGCCGGTGGCAATCTTCCACAATGTTGCCACCGTCGGACTGGATTCACCTCGCTCGATCTGTCCCAGCATGGCCTTGCTCACCCCCGTTTCACGGGCGGCCATATCCAGGCTCCATCCTCTTTCAGTGCGCAGCCCTTTCAATCGCTGGGCCAGATAGCGACTCATCTCCTGCATCTGTTCTCCGATTACTTCGAACCATATTGTGCGCCATAACGCACAGCGCTATAGTCAAAACCACATTGTACGCAATAGCGCACAAGCTATCAGCATCCACAAGGAAGTTTCCCATGCCCCTAGCCCTCCCCCACATGGTCGCGGGACTCATCGCCGTATTGGTGGGTTACACGAGTTCTGTCGTCTTGATCATCCAGGCTGCCACGGCCGCCGGTGCCGATGCAGCCCAGGTCTCTTCCTGGTTATGGACACTGGGTATCGGCATGGGGGTCAGCTGCATCGGCCTCTCCCTCTATTACCGGGTGCCTGTCTTGACGGCCTGGTCCACCCCGGGTGCCGCCCTGCTCATCACCAGCCTGGGGAACTTCAGTCTGGCTGAAGCCATCGGCGCCTTCATCATCTCTTCACTGCTGATCACCCTCTGCGGTATCAGCGGCTGGTTCGACAGGCTGATGCGTCACATTCCCGCCCCCCTGGCGGCCGCCATGCTGGCCGGAGTCTTGCTCAGGTTCGGGCTGGATCTCTTCAAGGTGGCACCGCAAGATCCTCTGCTGCTTGGCACCTTGCTACTGGCTTTCTTGCTGGGTCGCCACCTCTGGCCCCGCTACACCATGGTGCTGGTCCTGGCGGCCGGCATGCTGCTCTGCACCCTGAGGGGCGAGCTGCAACTCAACGAGGTTCACTGGCAACTTTCCACCCCGGTCTGGATCTCGCCAGCCTTTTCCATCGACGCCCTGCTCGGCATCGCACTCCCGCTCTTTCTCGTTACCATGACCTCGCAAAACATGCCGGGCATTGCCATCCTGCGCGCCCACGGCTATCAACCGGCCACTTCTTCCCTGATTGGCTGGACCGGATTCATCGGCGTGCTGCTGGCACCGTTTGGCGGCTATGCCTTCAACCTGGCCGCCATCACTGCCGCCATCTGCATGGGCAAGGAAGTGGATCACGATGCCACTCGACGCTGGCCTGCTGCCGTGTGGGCTGGTTGTTTCTACCTGCTCACAGGCTGCTTCGGTGCCACCGTGGTTGCCCTGTTCAGCGCATTCCCTGCGGTGCTGGTCACCTGCGTGGCCGGACTGGCGCTGCTCGGCACCATAGGCAGCAGCTTGCACAGCGCCTTGCAGCAGGACGAGGAGCGGGAAGCCGCGCTACTGACTTTCCTCGTGACTGCCTCGGGGATCACCCTGCTCGGGGTCGGGTCTGCCTGCTGGGGATTGCTGATCGGAGTGACATTGCATCAAGTCAACCGGCTCCGCGCCTGACCTGACCATCTGGGGAGACTCCAGTGAGACGCAGCACATAATCCTGAGAAGAGCGTTCACATATGAACCTTATTCCTTTCTAGTGAGAAAACGGCGCAGATCCTTCCCGACAAGCGCCGTTGTCAGACTCAATACTGGAGAACGAAGATGAGGAATCAGGCTGTCATTTTGTTACTGGCACTGCTGGGCGCCACCACGACCCAGGCTGCCGACACCGATCGGGAGCTGGCACGCCAGCTCGCGCTGCAGCAGAAGAACCTGCTGCCACTCCTGAACAATCAGGAATACCAGAGCCCGCTGCCCAACCTGCTGCCAAAGGCCAGCCCGCGTCTGAAGCGCCAGGCTCGGGATGCCAACCAGGCGGCCATCAGTCGGCAAGGGCTGGATGGCGAGGTCAGGGAGCTGATGCAACTGCGGCTGGCCAATCCGGATCAGGCGGATGCACTGCAACAAGGGGTTGAGCCACTGGTTGCCTACATACCAAGCGGTGACGAAAAGAGCTGGAGCGCCATCGAGGCGTTCGACAGCGCCGGCAGCCCGATCTATCTCGATGTGAACCAGCCGCCGGCGCGGCCGGTACTGGTGGTGGAGGCCGATCCGGTCAAAGCCAAGAATGCCGGCCTGAAGGTGATGCGAAAGGCGCTGGCTGCCGCCGACATGCAGGTGACGCCCCGTGCCACCAGCAACGCCACGCCCCTCAAGACCAGCACTCTCAAGAAGATCAGGCTCAACGATGATCAGGAGCCCTGGCTGCTGGGCGCCGCCGAGGTCTATGCCGTCGTGGCCGGGGTCAATCCTGGCAGGGACGAGCCCGTGGTAGATATCGTCGACATGCCCTATCTCGACTACGACAACACCGACTACACCCCCAACCAGATCCTGGTCTATTGGGATCGCTACCGCTGGGGAGCCGTCGACGTGGTCATGATGGAGCAGGATGACAACGTCAATTACAAGGAGCTGAGTGCCCTCCTGATTGACGCACTCAAACTCGGCTTCACTGCGGGTGGCGTACCCGAGGCCCTGCCCTTCCTCGACCTCGGCGGTCGTATCGTCAAGGCACTCCCCGACTCCTGGATGACCAACAACGACGACTACCTCGACACCTTCTATACCCTGGAGCAGGACCAGAGCTATCACCAGTATCCAGGTGCCGCCGGCAATGCAGTCATCGATCTCGAGCCCAGGGAGATCCAGCCAACCCGGCCCTGACTGTCGCCCAAAACAAAAAGCCAATGAGAAGACTCATTGGCTTTTCTGTATCAGAGCCGCGGATCAGGCCTGACCTTTCGGCCTCACACCCAGTGTGTGACAGATGGCGTAGGTCAGCTCTGAGCGGTTCAGGGTATAGAAGTGGAAATCCTTCACCCCTTCCTGACTCAGCACACGCACTTGGTCGATGGCAATGCTGGCTCCCACCATGTTGCGCGTCATCTGATCGTTTTCCAGTCCTTCGAAACGCTGGTGCATCCAGCGCGGGATTTTCACGTTGGTGAAACCGGCAAACTTGGCCAGGGTCTGGTAGTTGGAGACCGGCAGTATCCCCGGCACGATCTCCGCATCGATACCGATGGCGGCGCAGCGATCCCGAAACCGCAGATAGGTCTCCACATCGAAGAAGAACTGGGTAATGGCCCGGTTGGCACCGGCATCTATCTTGCGCTTGAGGTTGAGCAGGTCGGATTGCGCACTGCGAGCCTCGGGGTGGCCTTCCGGATAGGCGGCGACCGAGATGTCGAAATCGGCTTCAGATTTGAGCAGGGCAACCAGGTCGGTGGCATACATGTCAGGCTTGTCGAGGCCGGGGGGCAAGTCTCCGCGCAGGGCCACGATGTGGCGAATGCCGCTGTTCCAGTAGTCACGGGCAATGGTGCGCAACTCGTCACGGCTGGCATCGATACAGGTCAGGTGCGGGGCGGCGATGAGGCCGGTACGCTCCTTGATGTCCTTGATCACCTTGTGAGTGCGGTCCCGGGTGCCCGAATTGGCGCCATAGGTCACAGAGACGAATTTGGGCTCCAGCACCTGCAGGCGCTCGATGGACTGCCAGAGGGTGTTCTCCATCCCTTCGCTGTTGGGCGGGAAAAACTCGAAACTGACCGATATATCGCCACCCAGATCCGCCAAACTCTGGTTGAGTGCCTCAACCTGACGCGCGCTGTGAAATCCCATCTGCTCTCTCCCTGTCCTGCAACCCATTCCTTCACGCCAAAACGGATGTTTGGACGTCTAAACGTCTTTCTATCTTTATGATAAAACGGATCAAAGTCAATACCGATTTGTCAGCGACAAAGGGGATTGCCGATTTTTTTATTTTGCAATTCAACCTAAGTAATGAGCGACCCCATCCCAAAATGCTGTCAGGCACGCTATGATGCGGGCGGATCGTCCTGGACGTTCTGAATCTGCGTGTGATTGTTTGGCCGGGTTTCCCGGCCTTTTTTTAACTTCTTTCCCCGCCTGCCGATAAGCAATTCAAGCGTTTGCAGGAGCCCCATCATGGAAGATCACCCCGGTTTTGCCACCGATCTGCTGTTCGATCGCTATCAGGGCGAGGTGACGGATCATGATGCGTTCTGGACCGTGCGCACCCCGAGCTCTCCAGACTACTACTTCGGCAACTACCTGTTGCTGCCCACCCCCCCAAGCGATCGTGACAAGGGCTGGCTCGAGGCCAGTTTCGACAGGCTGATTGGCTGGGATCCCCGTATCCGCCACCGCACCTTCCAGTGGCCCCTCGCCGCAGGCCAGAACAGCCGGGTCGCCGGGTTCGTGGCGGCGGGATACCAATACATGGAGTGCGTGGTACTGGCGCTGGGTGCAATGGAGTGGCAAGCCCCCACCGGCAGCGACCTGGCTCCGGCTCGCCCGTTCACCGCGGCGGACTGGGATCAGTGGCTCGCCTTCGAGCTGGCAGAGCGGGATCCCGCCCATTCGGAGGAGCGCTATCTTCCCTATCTCTTGTCACGCCGCCAGCTCTATCAGGCCATGATCGATGACGGGCTCGGACAGTGGTGGGGGTTATGGCACCAGGATCAACTGGTTGCCAGCTGCGGACTCTTCTTCACCGGCACCCTGGGACGCTTTCAACTGGTGCGCACGCACGCAGAGTGGCGAAACCGGGGGCTCTGTCGTCTGTTGCTGAGCCAGGTCGCACGCCAGGGACTGGCACGGGCCAGTTCGCTCATCATAGTGGCAGACGAGCACTATCACGCCCAGCGGGTCTATCGCACTCTGGGTTTCGTGCCGGTGGCCCGTATCGGCAGCCTGTGCCGCTGGCCACGGGAATGACAGGTCATCACGCAGATGCAAAACGGGAGGCCAAGGCCTCCCGTTCTTCATGGTGAACCATCAGGGCTGTGCCCCCTCCAGTTCGCTGGCGAGCGCCTCCTCCACTTCGGCAGGAGGCGCTGGAGCGACGGCTCCGGACACCGGTACTGACGGAGGCTGGGTCGCGCTTGCTCCGGAAGGCGCTTGTCCATCCGGCACCACAGGCGCAGCAGGTTCGGTCCCGATGGCACCCGACACAGGGACGGCAGGCACGCTCGCCTCACACTGACACTCCTGTCCCTTGCCCTGGTTGCCCTGATGGGGGGCATACCACCCTTTCAACCCCTGTTCCAGGCGATCGGCCGCCGCCTTGGGTGCCACGGTTCCCAGCAATACCTGCTGGCTCACCTCGGCCAGTTCATCCCCGAGCTTGGGAGTGCCGCGGGAGAGGATCTGGGTGGCAACCCGGATGGTGGAATCGCACTGATCCCGCCACTCCATCATCTCTCTGGCCGCCGGATTGGTGGCTTCAAAGAAGTGGTTGGAGAGCGAGAAGAAGCCGGGCAGCGAGTTGGTATAGAGCTCGGCAAACTGGGGAGTGGTCAGCCACTGCAGGAAGGTCATGGCGGCCTCCTTGTTCTTGCTGGCCGGATTCATCCCCATACCGATGTCGGTGTGATCGGTGAAGAAACAGCCATCCCCCTGCTTTGCCACGGGCGGGCGCATGACACCGAAGTCCACCTTGCCGGTGAAGGGGGCGATCTCCCAGGATCCCGCCGCATAGAAGGCAGCCTTGCCCGAGGTGAACAGCTCGTTGGTGGTGGCGTAGTCGCGGCTCTCACCCCCCTCTCCCAGGTAGTCACGCCAGCGGGCCAGCTCCTCGAACACCTTGACGTATTGCGGGTTGTTGAAGCGCTCCTGGCCCCCGATCAACGCCAATCGACCATCCTCCCCCTTCCAGTAGTTGGGGCCTATGTTCTGGAAACCGAGCTCGGAGGCAACCCAGCTCTCCGAGCCGCTCACGGCGAGGGGAACATAGCGACCATCCGCCTTCACCTTGTCCAGGGCCGCGAAGAATGCCTCGCGGGTCTGGGGAACCGTCAGCCCCAGCTCACTGAAAATCTTCTTGTTGTAGAAGAAGCCGTGAATCACCGATGCCATGGGTACGCAGAAAGTCTGGGCGCCACTGTCGGTCTGCCAGGGGGATTGGGCAAAGCTCGGGAAGTTCTCCATCCCCGCCATCTCGCTCAGCTCCACCAGATGGCCCGCCTTGAACAGGGCCAGGGAGTCGTCAAACGGGCGGCAGGTGATGAGATCCCCCGCCTTGCCCGCCTTGAGGCTGGCCCAGAGGGTCGGCATGTACTCGACGTTCTGCACCCCGTTGAATTTCACCTGAATACCCGGGTGGGCGGCCTCGAAAGCAGGAATGATCTTCTGTTCCCACAAGGCCTTGTCATCAATGCGCCAGCTCTCTATCACCAGCTCGCTGGCCATCAGCTGGCCACACAACAGGAGACTCAGGGCCCCGATCCACTTGTTAGCCATAAGTCCTCCTACACCTTGAAATGGGCGATCAATTGCTGCTGCTTGGCGACCAGATCCGCCAGCACCTCACTGCTGCTGGCCGATTCCCGTGCCTCCCGCTCGGTCTCGTAAGCCACATCCGCAATGCCGGCGACATGACGGGCAACCCCCTGACTCACGGAGATCTGTTCCTGGGCGGCATGAGCCACCTGATCCGCCATCGCCTTGATGGCACTCATCCGCTCGGCAATGGATTGCAACGCCTCGTCCATCACCCGGGTCTGGGCCACGCAATCCTGGGTCTGCTCCTGGCTGCGTGCCATCACGGCCACCACGTGCTTGCTGGAACTTTGCAGGTTCTCGATCATGGCCTGGATCTCCTCGGTCGAGGTCTGGGTCCGGTTCGCCAGTGCCCGCACCTCGTCCGCCACCACCGCGAAGCCGCGACCGGCGTCCCCCGCCCTGGCCGCCTCGATGGCCGCGTTCAGCGCCAGCAGGTTGGTCTGCTCGGCGATGCTGCGGATCACGTCGAGGATGCTGCCGATGTTGTCGCTGAATTCCCCCAGCTTGTGGGTGATGCCGACCGCCTCTTCCATGGCTCCCGCCAGTTGTTCGGTGATCTGGCGCGTAGTCGCCACCTGTTTGCGTCCGGCGCGGGCCTCTTCATCCGCCAGGTCCACCTCGCGCTTGGTGCCGTCGGTGGAACGCGCCACCTCAGTCGCACTCACCTCCAGCTCGGTGATGGCGGCAGCCACCTGATCGGTCTGACTCTTCTGATCCTGCACCCGTGACATGGCCCGCTCGCTTATCTCGGCGGCGCGGCTCGCCTCGTCCACCAGATGGCGCGAGCCGGCATTGATCTGGGCGAGCAGCTCGCCAGTCTTGTCTGCCAGGGTATTGATGGAGCGGGTCAGGCTGCCAAACTCGCAGCGGCTCTGGTAGTCGATGCGCCGGGTCATGTCACCCGTGGCCATGCGATCCAGCTCCCGATCGATGAGTTGCAGCGGACGCTGGATGCTGCGGGCCGTGGTGTAACCGATGAGGAGCGCGGCGGCCGCGGAGATGGCAGACACGATCAGGATCCAGGCGCTGGCGCTGCTGACAGCGTCATCCGCCCCGACCCGGCTCGCGCTGGCAATGCTGCCCGCCGATTTGGCCATCTCGTCCAGCAGCGCCAGGCTGTTGACCAGACTGGTGTCGAGCTGCTGGTTCAGGGACTGCAGCGAGGCCGCCAGTTGCTGGCCATTGCGCATGGTCGCCAGCAACCCTTTCGGGCCGAGGGCCAGCTCCTGCATCCGATCGAGGTTGACGATGAAACGCTGCCTCACGTCATCGGGCACCTGCACCCGTTCGAGCCGTTTGCGTGCCATCTCGATATCCTTGCCGAGCACCTTCTCCAATTCATTGAGATCGGTCTTGGCATCGGCCCGGCGGATGTTTTTCAGATCCCGGGCAATGCCGGAGGTGATGAGTTCGGCCTTGTTGCGCATGGAGCGTTTGCTCGCGGTCTGCTGCAACAACAGGTCGGCGGCCCACTGGTAGGTATCTTCCAGCCGGATGAACGCCAGCTCCAGTTCATGGCGCCGATCGAGTGCGGCCACCCACTGGCCGTGCTGGGTCAGCACCTGATCCGCCAACCCGTAGAACTCGCGGGTCGCCCCGTCGACCTGGCGGAACCGCTCGCTCGCCTCGGCCACCCCGTCAAACCGGGCCATCTCCTTGCTCTGGGCCAGGAAACGCTCCTGCTGCGCCTTGAACTGGCTGGCCAGTTGCGGCAACTGGGCCGCCTCCTCGCTGGTTCTGTAGGTGAGCACCCAGCGGTTGCTGTCCTGCAGTGCCCCCTTGAGCCCGGCGACTGCGATCACCAGGGGGGTGGCACGATCAGAAACCTGGGAGAGCCCCTCGTTGATCCCCCGGATCTTCAAGATACTGATGAAGCCGAGCAGAACCAGCAACAACAGCATCAGCACGAAGCCGGCGATGATCCGCTGCACAATAGATAAACCCATGGAGGCATCCTCACTCGTTGGGGAAAGGGGTGAATGCCGAGGTTATCGGCAGCGGGATGCAATGGAATAGCGGTTCGTAACGCGATGGCGGGCCAGATCACAGTTGGCGTGACATGGCAGGCAGAAAAGGGCCCGAACAGAGCCGGGCCAAAGAGACATGCTTGGTTGTCATGGCCGAGCACCGGCCACGTTTGTCATCAGAAGCGGTAGCCGACGCCGAACATGAAGGCCACCGGATCGATGGAGGTGTTGATGGTGCCCACGGCGGTATGCACATCGGTATCGATGTCGATGAGCCAGGCGGAGGCGTTGACGAACCAGCGGTCATTGATCGCCATGTCCAGGCCCACCTGACCCGCTATCCCCCAGGAGGAGTCCACGCTCACATCCGTCCCGGCCAGGGCACCGCGCCCTTCCTCGTCGAAGAAGGTGGTGTAGTTGATACCGGCCCCCACATAGGGGCGCACCTTGCTGTTGGCATCACCGAAGTAGTACTGCGCCATCAGGGTCGGCGGCAGGTGTTTGACCTTGGCGACCTCACCCAGGCCGGCAGTCGACACCGAGTGGGAGAAGGGGGTCGCGGCCAGCAGCTCGACACCCCAGTTGTCCGTCAACATGTAGGAGAGGGTCAGGCCAACGGCGTTTTTCAAGATAGTTGTCGCGCAAAGCTGTTTTAAGCAGCCTCTTTTTGCTCCGGCTCGGGTTTCTCGGGCCGCTCCGGATTTAGCATCACGGCACCGATAGGTGT
>NZ_JAPCIZ010000103.1:0-10845 GCF_027707725.1 Aeromonas sp. QDB25
GGTCAAATTGGCCAGGATGTAATAACATGCGCTCACACGGGTGTCCATCAACGATTTCGGTGATGAATACCAGAGAATTTATTCTTTCCGGGGGGGACTCGGCTTCAAGATCATGTCCCAGTTCACCGAGCGCTTTGATGCCAAGACCTACTACCTCTCTACCTGCTACCGCTGCGGCGGCGACATCCTGAAGGCCGCTGAGCGCATCATCACCACCAACCAGGGACGGATCCCCAAGGAGATGAAGGCGGCCGCCGACCACGCGGGCAACGTGACCATCATTCAAGCCGCAAACCGCGAGCTCTCCTATGAGAGCCTGGTTGAGAACATCACCCGCCACACCGGCAGCTGGGCAGTGCTGGCACGCACGGGTTTTCATCTGGACAAGATTGAGCTGCTACTGCACAGCCAAAAGATTGCTTGCCGGAGGACAGCGGGCCGCTCGATCTGGACCACCTCCACCGGAGATAGCTTGCTGCGGGTGTTCAGAATGATCCTCAACCAGAACGTGGATGACAGCGCTCATTACGCCCTGACCGCCCTGATGAAGTTACAGGGGGACGACCTCAACGAGTTCGAAAAGCGGGGAGCCATGAACATCTCGGCGGCCCTGTACCTGCTTCCCGAGAGCAAGGGGAAGCAGCTGCTGCAGGTGGTGACGACGGTCTTTGCCGACACCATCAACCCGGTCTTTATCAAGCGCAACATAACCCTCCTGACTGCAGCCATTGAGCAGCTGGTCGAGGAGAAGAAGAACCTCGCGATTGCACGGAGCATCCTCAAGATCTTGGAGGAGAGCACCGGCAGCTGGCACGAGCGGCTGACCATGTTTGTCGGCAGGCTGACGCCGACGCGGGAGAACAAGGAGCTCAAGCTGGAGCCTACCGTCGTGGTACTCACCACCCTGCACGGCTCGAAGGGGCTGGAGTGGGACAATGTGGCTATCGTGGACTGCAACGTGAAAAGCATCCCCAGTCCCAAGGTCGATACCGAAGAGGGGATCGAGGAAGAGCGCCGCCTGATGTATGTCGGGATGACGCGGGCTATTCATCGCCTCGAACTCCATACCCACGGGGAGCGGTCCCACTATCTCGATGAGCTGCTGCTGGACCGCCTGCTGCCGGTTAAATGGGTGCGCTATCTGGCCGATCCGAACGAACCGGGCTACGGTCCCTTTTCTGACATAAACGCTGCATGATGGCTTGACAGGGTAAAGTTGTGCAAATATGTTAGTCGTGAGGCTACCCTTTGCCCGCATACTCCGCCCTCTTGGGCCATCGGCTCCACCAGCTGTCGTCCTCCCAGGACATCAGCACTCATGTGAAGCCCCGCGCTTTGCGCTGTGACAGTGACCCCACTCCCCAAGCCTGCCGCTTTACGCTGCCACAGGGTTTGAAGGACTGGGGCTATTGTCATGCGTCGCACTTACCCTTGGTCACACAGACCAAGCCCGGTTTCCCCAATCGTGTTGAATAATCTTCTCAAGCATATATTGCTTGTTTAGTGCTTTCTTCACGCAAGTTTAAGCGTTCCTTGTCAATCAAACGCGGCGTCCTGTAATCGCAGTACGTGACAGTAACGAGTTGTTAGTGAAAACATCACAATGCACCTCGCTGCTTGCTTTAAGAGTCCGTTGCCCTCTCAAAACCGCAACACCTGCAGTACCCTTCCTTCTGGAACCATCGAAACCACATTAATCTCAGCGATACACTACTGTCGTCCTGCCTTGCGATGATGACTGCTCCGGCTTTCTCTCCCAAGGAAGTGTTGACCTCAGCTAAGTTCCGCTGATTGAGCTCTGTGTTATTTCGATACCACCCCCATCCCTTTCGGATATTCCCCCCCTTCTGGTCCTATATCTCCATCTAGGAACCCGGTCTTTCTAATGGTCTCTCTTTCTGGTTGCTTGTGACTTGCTCACTTCGCACACCCAGTCACGCTAGACCGTTCCAAATTCCAAAAAGCAAAGCAATACCTTACCACCCGGATTGTTCGTCGAGCCTTGTTCTCAGCGATACACTCCTGTAGTCCTGCCTCGTGGATTTAACTGCTTCGGCATTATTCCCGAGGAAGTGTTGACCTCAGATAAGTTCCGCTGATTGAGCACTGCAATACCAACCATCCATCCTTTTGGATACCCACTCGCTGAGTATTTCACTCATTGAGTAACCCACTAATACCTTTTGGTAATTAACGCCTTCTGGCAGGAGTTTTATATGAAAAAGCTGATGAAGAAGTTCGCAAAGATGTTCAGTAACAAGCATGTGCAACCGCTGGCTCCAATGTATGACGAGGGTTTTTATGACACTCCGAGTTACTTGCGTGCTAAGAAATAATGTGGAGGTTTTATGAGTATCATTCAACAAGCGTGGGATCTTGTGTCTTCTCGCGGTGGATGGTCTTCTGTATATACGCTTTATCCAAGCGTTATGCAGGCCGCCACAAAGTCTCAGGTGCCCTGCCCATTTACTGGCAAAGGCGATACTAAATTCAGGCTCTATAAAGATTGGGAAGATTCAGGCGCTGGTTTTCATAACGATCTCGGTCGTATTCCTAGTGGAATTGATATGATCATGCACCTTGAACCCTCCTGTGAAAATAACCCCGGTAAAGCTGCCAAGCACATCATCAAATTGCTCGGCGGTACAGTTGCTCCCACCCAGGTCAAACATGTTGTTTCCAACCGCGTTCCCATCCTCCACGAGGATGAGATAAAGAAGCGTGCTGGAACTCTGCGTGCCCTGATGAACAGTGCTCAGCCCTCCGCTGGTCACCGTCTCTACAAGAGTTACTGCGAAAGCCGTGGCATCCCTGCGATACCGTGCGCTGATCTGCTCGTTGCAACCAATGTTTACCACCGCGACGAACACGCCACCGTGTCTCGCAAAAACGCCATCCTTGGAGTCATGAGAAAGCCAGACGGTTCAGTTGCTACTGTCCATCGGCTCTATCTTGATGAAAACGGTCATGGCATCAAAGGCGCTCATCGCAAGATGATGTTGCCTCCTCCGTGCCAGAAAAAAGAACTGTTGGGCTCCGCCATTCGTCTCGCACCGACCCGTAAAGGACCGCGTGGGAACATCTTGGCACTCACCGAAGGCATCGAGACTGGACTTGCTGTAATGGCTGGCTCTGGACTCCCTACCTGGTCGTGTTACTCAACTGCTCTGCTTGAAGCCGTACAGATCCCCAAAGAAGTCGAGAAAGTGATCATATTCGCTGACTACGACTACAACGGTGGAGCTGGACTTGATTCTGCTGAAACACTGGCGGTCAGATTACGGCAAGAAGGCTTCTGTGTTCGGATCCTCGTTCCTATGGAACCCCCAGGATTCGACAAAGAAGGTAAGAAAGGCGTTGATTGGTTGGATGTCTATAACTGTTCACGTCGTGAGTTTGTTAAACAGGTACGCGAGTGCTTGTTGCTAGACCTCTGATTACCCCTTAGTTGAATTAAGCCCTTTGGCTATGACCCCCTCTCTGACTATTCGGCCAGAGATCCAAACCTTTTGGTTATGACAATGTCCCTTTCGGACAAGGAGATTTATATGAACGCTACTAACGTTGTTACTCTGGACCCTGTTGTTGTTGATACCCCAGTCTTCGGATTGGAAGCTGCAAATATCAGGTTGCCAGAGCTCGGAATTGCATTCCCAGCTATTCACTGCGCTAACCCAGGTAAATATGCCGGACTCGTTCCAGCTGCTCCGCTCAATTATGTGGTGCCAGCTATGGAGTGTAAGAAAGCATTGATCTGGGCCAGCTCTCCATCCATGAGACAGTCCCTGCTTCTGCGTGGTGAAACCGGTACAGGTAAAACTGAACTGGTCACTTACCTCGCTGCTCGACTTGGTATTCCGCTCGCACGAGTTGAATGCCACGGCTCGATGACTCCCGACATCCTTGATGGCGGCGTCAGATTACTTCCAAACCCGCAAGGCGATGGAGTGATTACGAAGTACGTTTTGTCAGACATCATGAAGATCTATCGTGATGGTGGCTGGATACTGTTTGACGAGGTCGATAAGGTCTCCGATGAAGTCACCAGTCGCTTACACGCAATCTGTGATGGCAAATCTGTCACCATACCTGAAACCGGTGAAGTGATTGATAAGCACCCAAACACTCGTGTGTGGGGCACTTCCAACACTATCGGTGATGGTACTTCAGTCAGGTATTTGTCCTCCCGTCCTCTCGACGCTGCGTTTCGCGCACGTTGGGCTGGAATAGAGGTTAAGTACCTTCCTGCATCTGAAGAGTTGAGAATGCTAGAAATGGCTTTCCCTCGCTTCAAAAAAGGCTTTTTGACCGCAATGGTTAGACTTGCCAATGAGTGTCGCGATGCGGCTCTCGGTCCTGAACGTGATGGGAATATTGACCGTCCTATGGACAGCATCTATAGCACCCGCGCTCAGCGCAACGTGCTGGAAGCTGCCATGGCGTTCGGTTCGAAAACTCCCCTCATCGAGGCTATCAACTTCGCCTACCGCGATATGTTGAGCCAAGCCGACCGTGAAGTGTTTGATGGCATCTGCCAGAGAATACTGGGTATGAACTTGTCTACAGACCTCACCACCACTGGTGATCTGAACAATACCCTCTAAGCAGTCTCCCCCCGGCAAGCCCCTCCTGTTGTGTCCCTCACATTAGTCAGCAATGGCTAGTGCGATTGATCACACCCAGGAATCGAAGCCCGCTGCAATGTTGCAACGTGTTTCACCCCCTGTTCTCTCGGACAGGTAAACCCCTACTCCAACGGACGATGCCCCATCAGTCAGACATGACTGATGAGATTTGGCACGTCCGGCGGATATGAAACCCCAGCGCTGTGCGCTCTCTATTCGCTCTGCGAAAAAGGAAGATCTTATGAACGATTCAATGGAAGTGTTGATGAAAGTTGGTTTTGCTCTGGTCCAAAGCCCCATCAAGCGTGGGTCTGACGGCAAGGCAACTCTGAAAGGTGCAGAAGCAGTGCTGAATGGCAACCACCTGAACGGTGATGCCATCAACGCTGGCTCCGTCGTCTGGTTCCCAGGTGACAAACTGCGCTTCAAGTCGACCGTGTATCACGCCATCGACCGGTTAATCCAGTCTTACGGCGTTGCATGGGGAGCAGGTACCTTGGTACCTCTCGCCAAACTGGATCAACTGATCCATGAGTTTGAGATAGAGAAGGGACGGTTCATGAATGAGGTTGATTTGCTTCAGCCGGTTTACGATCGCTTGATCGACGACCACAAGAGCAAACAACCTGCTGCAGTGCAGAGTGTTATTGATGCAGTGCGCTTGCCTTGGGATACCTTCCGGGCAACGTTCAAGATCCACATGCCGACTCCGTCGGTCTTCCAACCTCTCACTGACGACCTCAATGGTTGTGCCAATGAGATTGTCGACACGGCGATGGATGAAATATCCAAAGACGCGCAAGGCATGATCAATAAGCTGCTCGGTAAATCTCAGATCGACCCCAAGTCGATTAAGCCCATCAAACGGCTTGCTGAGAAGTGCAAAGACTTCGCGATACTGCACCCAGCTTTTGGGTCGTTTAGCGATGCCTTTGACACCCTGGCCGCCACGCTTGTCCCGCCCCTGGTTGGTGACAAGCAAATGAACGTGCTCGCATACCTCGGTGTGCTGGCAGACCCACAGGCAATCAATACCTGGATGACCAACAACCAGGCTGAAGTCGATGGCGATCTGCTTAACAGCATCTTCAATCCAGCAGGTACCACTTCGGTAGCACCTGCACCCGTGTTCACCCCGGCCACTGTTGCAGCACCAGCTGTAACGGTTGACGGTGGATACGATTGGGAATCCTTTGGGATTTAACTATGCCTTCTGGCCATCAACCCTCCTTAACCGGAGGGTTTTTTTTTCAAGGAATGAAATCATGAAAAAATTAAACCTGCGGGTTCTGAGCACCTTGGGTTCCACCGTTGGCGGAGCAAACACCAAGGTAGTAACTGGCCATGGCACCTACTGCCAACAAGTTGGCCATAACTGGGTGATCACGGTTGCCATCAACCAAAACATGACCGAACAGGACATGCTCTTGGTGGACGGCTACATCGACCATGAATGTGGTCATGTCCGCTTTACCGACTGGGACGTGGTGAAAGCCTCGTATGCTGCCGGTAGCACTGTGAAACACCTGACCAACATCCTTGAGGATATTCGGATCGAGGCTCTGATTGGTCTGCGCTACAAAGGCGCTGCCATCAACCTCAATCGCATGGTGCAGAAGCTGTGCGAAGGTGGCGATATGTGGTCTATGCCCTCCCAAGGCATGGGCCTGACCTCGCTGGTGTCCTGCTTCTACCTCTACGGTGGGCGCTATCACCTGCTCAAGCAGTTGGCCATGAAGGAGAGATCCGAACTGGCTTTCTCCCTGCTGCAAGGTCGCGTCAGCCCTGAGCTTCACGCGAAGTTCGTGGAAGGCTTTGTCCGGCTGAGCAAGATCAGTTCTTCCCAAGGCGCTCTCGTTTTGGCCCTCGACATTGTTGATTGGTTGAACGAGGCGAAAGAAGAGGAACAGCAGCATAAAGAGCAGCAACAGCAACAGCAACAGCAACAGCAACAGCAACAACAGCAGTCTGACTCTGAGGAATCGGAAGATGAAGGCGACGGTGCTGATGGTGACGCTGATGGCGATGCCGAAGGCGATGATGCTGAAGGTGAAACCGATGGTGATGCCGAAGGCGATGATGCTGAAGGTGATACCGATGGTGATGCCCAAGGCGATGCTGACAGTAAATCCGATGGTGATGCCCAAGGCGATGCTGACGGTGAATCCGATGGTGATGCCCAAGGCGATGCTGACGGTGAATCCGATGATGATGCCCAAGGCGATGCTGACGGTGAATCCAATGGTGATGCCCAAGGCGATGCCCAAGGCGAAGCTGACGGTGACGCAAGCGGTGACACTGACTCTCTGAACGGTACCGGCAACGGTCCGAGCGAGGGTGATACACCTGACCGTAACTGGTTCGACGATTGTGGTGACGAGATCATGCCGGAGGATATTTGCTCTGGTGTGGCCAAGCGCATGAACGCTCGATTCGAGGAAACGTATGAGCCCGGCACACTGGATCCCTTCGTGGATTCCATGGTGCTGACCCGCTACATGACCCCGAACAAGTGCCAGTACGAGATCAACCAACGTGCAGTGCAATCAGCTCAAACTTCATTGAAGAAATGGTGCGCGAGCTTTACCACCAGCAAAACCACTGCTCGTACCTCGGGCAGCAAGCTCAACGGGCGTCGGTTAGCTGGTATCCCTGCGGGCAATCTGCGGGTGTTTGAGCACAGTACCCGTGCAAAGACCCCCTCTGCTGCCGTGCAGATCATGCTGGACACCAGTGGATCCATGTGGCCTGTCACTCACCAACCGGCGGGTGTGGCCTGTGCCTCCCTGGTTAAAGCTCTGCAAGGTCTCAAGGACTTCGCGGTGTCTGTTATCCAGTTCAATGACGATGCAAACCTCGTTCATGACTGGGAGACCCGCGGACAGTTGAGCCAATTGTCCTGGCCAAATGGTTGCACAGAGACGGCGCAAGCCACCTTTGCTGCAATGGGAAATCTGGCTCACCGGAAGGAAGACACGAAGATCGTGTTCATCCTCACCGATGGCTATGGTGACCTGCGGGACGTCGTTCCTGCCGCACAAGAGCACGGCTGTGTGATTTGTGCCATTCGCTTTGGCGATGGTAACGAAATGCTGCACGGTCTGGCTCCTGAGCTCCAACCCTTCTGCGCTGACCTTGAACATCTCCCCGAGATGTTCGCTGAGGTTCTGCAGATGGTCATGGGCCGCAAGTAAACACGCCACCAGCCCACTACTCACCCCACCGGGTGCAGTCGTGGGCCTGGCGTCATTCCGTGACCCTCATCGGTCACACCCCCACTTAAGCACGCACCAGGCTGGTTCACCCTGAATCGGCCAATGCCTGCCTGTACCTCATCGCCATCCGGCGATACGACATTTCCCTTCTGGAATTACATGCCTTTTGGCAATGGAGCAATTCAATGAACACTACCGCACTGAAAACCGAAATTGGTGAGCTGGACTTCCCCGTAGCACCCTCCTTCGTGATGGACTTCGAGGATTTCATAGTCAAGCAAGAGGGCAATACCCTCAAGGTCGGCTATTTGGCTGACGATCTGGATGGTGAAGACCCGATGGTATGTTGCGATGGTCAGGGACACCTGTTCACCGCACACCGTCACGCACGAGACGAACACCCGCACATGCAAGAAGCGCTGGCTCTGGATGCCGACTGGCAGCCAGATTTGGAGCTGTTGAGCAACGGGGGCCCTGCCGAAGATGCGTTCCGTAAGGAATGGATACGGCAAGCCTCTATCCGGGCCGAATTTTGTGTTTGGGCTGAGTCCACCGGTCGCAAGACCGAATCCACAACCGCGTACCTCAAGCGCCGTGCTACCGCTTTCTGGAAGCAGCAGGCCGCTGGTGGGAGCGTGAGCGGGAAAGACCTCTGGGACTTCTCGTTCTCTTTGGAAGTGGCGACCGATGTGTGGAGTGATCTGGTTGCTCGCGGCGTCATTGGTAACCGTGACGCTGTATCACTCGATTGCTATGAGCACTCAGGCACGCTGTGGAGTATCAGTGGGACGCATAACAGCTGCCACTGGGATACCGCACGTAGGGCTGGAGTCTGGGTACCCGATGAGCTCGCTCTCGACAATATCAACCACAACGAGTCCATCTATGCCTTCGGCAACATCGAAGACATGGGTCGTGGCAAAGGATGGAAGGTAACAACGGGAGAGAGTGTGGAACCGGAGTTCGCTACCTGGGCAGATGCGTGGACTTGGCTCGTGAAGTTCGCCTCTGGCAAAACGGCTACCGCCGCCATGCTGGAGACTGGACGCGACCGGGCTCGGACTGCGCTGTGTCAAAACGTGCTCGATGAGTACAACGCTTATCTCGCTGGCGAATGCTATGGGATTGTCGTAGCGACGTTCGAAAACGTAGGCACCGAAGATGATCCTGAATGGGAAACGGGTGTGTCTGACGAGGTGTGGGGCTATATCGGGACAGATTGGGCAGTTCAAGCGCTCAATGCCGAGTTCCACTGAGGAGGGTGACATCATGCCGAGTAAAGCTGAGATCAGGGCCTGCCCTGATCTGATTGCCGACCTGGCGGTGGAACCTACCGCTTCTATGTCAGATTTCCTGGCCCGCTTACCGGCAGACTCTGATGACGTCGACATCGACATCATCACCGTTCTGCTGGAGCAACAGGACTACATCAACCAGTGCCGACAAAAGGTGATAGACGACATCGTTGCCAGAAACGGCGGCGATGCGTGTGGCCTGGAGTTGAGCCGTGGAGGAGATCGTGCAGACCTAGCCTGTGTGTTCCCCGAACCGCGCTATAACGGCGGCTATCGGCTCTCTTTCTACGACAGCCATGGCCCGCAAAGCCACATGTGTTACACCACCCCGGAAGAAGCTCTGAGAGACGCCATCTACATGGGCTATCGCACGCTTATTCCCGGCGAGCTTGATCGGCTCACTGAAACCAGTACCTGGCAACGGGGACTGGCCATGGTGACCGACCTGATGCGCCAACTCATGTCTAGCAGTACCTCAAAGGCTCACTGAGCCACCTAACGACCTTCTCGGTCATCACCGCCATTTTGGCATTTTGACGACGCAAGACACCTCACCTCGTGAGGTGCCTTTGTCGTGCATGGAGCACCCCTATGAGCAACTTCAAAGCCTACACCCTTGATAGCCAGACCAACTTTGTCTTCGAGGGTAATAACCAAGACTGCGAACAGTTCGTTACTTCGCTGGTAAAGCAAATGTCCGCCTCAGTACAAGGCTATGCGAATTTCGCTGTGCTTTGCGACGGTCAGATCGCTTTCACGCTGCGCTTCTATACCGCAGCTGGACAGCAAGCCTGCACTGTTAGAAATGTCGACGCCAAAACGCTGAAAAGCGAAGAGGAACGGGTAAACCGGGCGTATGCGCTCTTCTCGTATGCAGAAGAGTGCCGGATGAAGGGTCGTTACACTTTGGCTAATCGCGCTCTTAACGACGCGATGGCCTTTGTTGCAAGCCCTCTCTCCCACCCCAAAGCACGCACGCTGAGTAGCCAAGCTACTCGCCTGTTGGCTCAGGGTGTGGACGCTGTCTGTAAGATCCAGACCCCGCTGGCCGAAACGCTGGTGAGTTTGGAGCAGTTGGAAGTCATGGCTGATTTGGCTCGCATAGAGGGTGACCTCCTGGCGCTGCACTTCAAAGCCAAACACGACCTCTTCCAGGGGGATACCGATAGCCACGTAGTTCTGCTGGCCACTCGTGTAGCAAACCTGGTCATCGGCACACCCTACCGCCACAACCGTATCGCCAGCGAGATCCTTGCGCTCGGTGAGCGGTTGTTCGGCCATGTGTGGACTGCCGCTTTGATGTACGCATGACCCGCTTAGGGACCACACCTTCTTGGTTGGTCCCTAAGAAACTTTGGTTTCTGCCAACCCCTTTATGGAAATTCATGCCTTATGGCAAATGGAGATATTTATCATGGAACAGATCAACGCTATTGCCATCAAACACGCCGACTCCATTACGTCGCGTCAAATTGATTCCAACTGTGCAGTGCTTAATTCGACTTACGTGTTTGATATTGATTGTGGCCAATATTCCATCTCTTTCGACATGCTGCATGTCGATACCTACCAGTTTGATGCTGGCTGTACCCATACCTGCACTCATATACAGGACCTTAAGAAAACACTTCATTTGAAATTCCTTCTAAGGTCCTGTTCTGTATCGATTTTCGCTGCTTGGTTCGACGGGCATTTTTCGCCAAGTAAACG
>NZ_JAPCIZ010000104.1:0-10089 GCF_027707725.1 Aeromonas sp. QDB25
CACGGCGACAGCAGGGTGATGGTGGTGGTGTGTTTGGAGACAGCCAGTTTACCAGCACCCTGTCTGTCAACTTCCACTTTCCCAGGATCCCGCGAAGAACCTTTTTTTTGGCCGTTCCCCTCTGGTGCGTTGCTGCATTTTCAATCATTTTTAGTGGTCGTCGTCTGCGTCTTTGGTCGCAGAGACGGGGCGGGAGTGTGGTGATAATCTGGCCACTCACACGGGGCGAGCTTGTTAATACGGGCGAAAACGTGTAGTTTTTTGCCTTCTCAAGAATTGAATAACCAATCAACTAGGAGCGTGTATGCGCATTGTTCTGTTGGGAGCTCCGGGCGCCGGCAAGGGTACCCAGGCTCAGTTCATCATGGAAAAACACGGTATTCCGCAGATCTCCACCGGCGACATGCTGCGTGCGGCGATCAAGGCGGGTACCGAGCTGGGCCTCAAGGCCAAAGCCGTGATGGACGCAGGTCAGCTCGTCTCCGACGACATCATCATCGGCCTGGTCAAAGAACGCATCGCGCAACCGGATTGCGCCAACGGCTTCCTGCTGGACGGCTTCCCCCGCACCATTCCCCAGGCGCAAGCCATGAAGGATGCCGGTGTGACCGTGGACTTCGTGCTGGAATTCGACGTGCCGGACGAAGAGATCGTCAAGCGCATGAGCGGCCGCCGCGTGCACTCCGGCTCCGGCCGTACCTACCACGTGGTGTTCAACCCGCCGAAAGTGGAAGGCAAGGATGACGTGACCGGCGAGGATCTGGTGATCCGTGCCGACGACGAAGAGACCACAGTGCGCAAGCGTCTGGATGTCTACCATCAGCAGACCGCGCCGCTCATCGGTTTCTACGGCAAGGAAGCGGAAGCGGGCAACACCCGTTACGTCAAGATCGACGGCACCCAGCCGGTGGATCTGGTCAGCCAGCAACTGGCCGCCATTCTCGGTTAAGCCATTCAGGGCCGGCAGGACGCAGCCGTTCGCCGGCTGGCTACGAGAGTGAGAAAAGGGTCCATACCGGGCCCTTTCTTGCATTCCATTCCCACGACACAGAACGACAGGATGCTAACGTGACCACGAAAACCGGGATCTTGCTGGTCAATCTGGGTACCCCGGCCGCGCCGACCACGGCGGCGGTCAAGGCGTTTCTCAGCCAGTTTCTGCACGATCAGCGGGTCGTCGACCTGCCGCGCTACCTCTGGTGCCCCCTGCTTCACTTCATCATCCTGCCGACCCGCTCCCCCAAGGTGGCCAAGCTCTATCAGCAGGTATGGACCGAGCAGGGCTCCCCCCTGATGGTCATCAGCCAGCAGCAGCGCGCGGCCCTGGAGCACGAGCTCAAGCGGGAAGGGGTCGAGGTGCCGGTGGCGCTCGCCATGACCTATGGCGCCCCGTCGCTGGCCGATGGCTGGCAGGCCCTCAAGGCCCAGGGGGTCAACCGGGTGATCCTGCTGCCGCTCTATCCCCAGTATTCGGTCAGTACCACCGCCTCGGTGTTCGACGCCTGGGCCAGGGCGATGAAAACCGAGCGCAATCTGCCGGTGGTGCGGCTCATCCGCGATTACCATGCCCACCCGGAGTACATCCAGGCGCTGGCCATGAGCGTGCGTCGCCACTGGGAGCAGCACGGCCAGGGGGAGCATCTGCTGATGTCCTTCCACGGCATTCCCGAGCGCTACGAGCGGGAAGGGGATCCTTATGGTCATCAGTGCAGGCGCACCGCCGCCCTGCTGGCGGAGGCGCTGGGGCTGGCCCCGGAGCAGTGGACCGCGAGCTTCCAGTCCCGCTTTGGCAAGGAGGAGTGGCTCAAGCCCTACACGGACCTGACCGTGGGCGAATTGCCCTCTCGCGGCGTCAAGCGGCTCGATGTCATCTGCCCGGCCTTCTCGGCGGATTGCCTCGAGACCCTGGAGGAGATCCAGGTGCAGAACCGGGAGATCTTCATGGCCGCCGGTGGCGAGCAGTTTGAATACATCCCAGCCCTCAACAGCGATCAGGCCCATATCCGAATGATGGTTTCCCTCATCTGTCGCGAGCTGGCATGATGACCGTTCTCATCCGGTGCCCGACGTGGCGGACGTTCGGATTCAACGATAAAGGAGTGTCCTGATGATGCATATCACGCTGATTTACGCCGGCCTGCTCGGGCTCTTGTTTCTGCTGCTCTCCTTCTGGGTGGTCAAGCGCCGCGCCCAGTTCAGGGTGATGATAGGGGAGGGGGAAGCCCCCGAGATGCTGGCCGCGATCCGCGCCCACGGCAACTTTGCCGAGTACGTGCCCCTCACCCTGCTGCTGATGGCCCTGTGCGAACTGGCGGGGGTCGGGGCGCTCTGGTTGCACCTGGGCGGTGTGCTGCTGCTGGTGGGTCGCATCCTGCATGCCATCGGCATCCAGATCCCCAGGGCTCCCAACATGCCGCGCCTCTTCGGCACCCTCTTCTTCTGGCTGTCGCTGGGGATTTTCTCGGTGCTGGGCCTGGTGCAGGGGCTCTCGGCAAGCTGAATGTCATCCCGCAACACCACCCCGCCACGGGGTGGTTTTTTGTGGCAGACAAGTCAAACGTTTTCCTCGCAAACCCTTGTCTATACTGACCTCAAAATTCAATCGTGCGACTTTTCGGCGTGGTGGATTGTGTTAAAATCCCGCCCCTCTTTTCCCCAGAGCACAGAAGATTGCCATGAAATTTCCCGGTCAGCGCAAGTCCAAACACTACTTCCCGGTCGACAGACGTGATCCCCTGATCCCGCAGAACTCCCAGCTCACCGAACTGGGCAAGGCCTATGTAGTGGGCATCGATCAGACTCTGGTGGATATCGAAGCCCATGTGGACGAAGACTTCCTGAACCGGTACGGCCTGAGCAAGGGCCACTCCATGCTCATCTCCGACGAGGTGGCGGAGCTGGTCTACGACGAGCTCAAGGCCAACAACATGGTGGTGAGCGAATTTGCCGGCGGCACCATCGGCAACACCATGCACAACTACTCCGTGCTGGCGGACTCCCACTCCATCCTGCTTGGCGTCATGAGCCAGGACATCCGCATCGGCAGCTATGCCTACCGCTATCTGTGCAACACCTCCTCCCGGGTCAACCTCGACTACCTGCAGCCGGTGGACGGCCCGGTCGGGCGCTGCTTCACCTTCATCACCGAAGGGGGAGAGCGCAGCTTTGGCATCAACGCCGGCAAGATGGATCACCTGGATGTGGACCACATCCCCGAGACCATCATCAAGGAGGCCTCGGCCCTGGTGATCACCGCCTACCTGGTGCGCGGCGCCGACGGCACGCCCATGAAGGAGGCCGCCATGGCCGCGGTGCGCTATGCCCGCGAGGCCGGGGTGCCCGTGGTGCTGACCCTGGGCACCCGCTTCGTCATCGACGAGAATCCCCAGTGGTGGCGCGATTTCATCAGCGAGAACGTGACTGTGCTCGCCATGAACGAGGACGAGGCGGAGGCCCTGACCGGGATAAAGGATCCCCTCGGCGCGGCCGACAAGGCGCTGGACTGGGCGGACATGGTGCTCTGCACCGCAGGTCCGGTGGGGCTCTACATGGCGAGTTACACCGACGAGGACTACAAGCGCGAGACCACCCACACCCTGCTGCCCGGCGTCATCCCCGAGTTCAACATGTACGAGTTCAGCCGTCCCATGGCCCGGGACAAGTGCCGCAAGCCTGCGCGTATCTACTCCCACATCTCCCCCTACATGGGCGGCCCGGAGAAGATCAAGAACACCAACGGGGCAGGGGACGGGGCGCTGTCCGCCGTGCTGCACGACATGGTGGCGAACGCCTACCACCGCATGAACGTGCCGAACTCCGCCAAGCATCTCTCGGAATTCCTGACCTACTCCTCTCTGGCCCAGGTGTGCAAGTACGCCAACCGGGTGAGCTACGAGGTGCTGGCCCAGAGCAGCCCGCGCCTCTCCCGCGGGTTGCCGGAGAAGGAAGACAGCCTGGAAGAGGTGTACTGGGAGCGGTGATACCTCTTCCTGTCGACCACGAGAAAGGGTGCCACTGGGCACCCTTTCTTGTTTTTGGGGCTGGATCATGTTTTTGGCATCGCTTTTGCTGACATCGTGGACAGCCCGCGTCGCGGCGGCATACCTTGTGTTAAGGATATGTAGCTGCTGCGGGGCGAGGGTATGTTGAGACAATGGAGTATCGGTCGGCGTCTGTCGCTGGTGACCCTGATGGTGCTGGCGCTGCTGGGACTGCTGCTGTTCTTCTGCCTGCAGATCTATCAGCAGGGGCTGATGGGTGAGAAGAGCCGCCAGACCCAGGCCCAGGTGGAGACCGCCTACAGCCTGGTGGCGGGGCTGGAAGCCAGGGTGCGCAAGGGGGAGCTGGACGAGGCGAGCGCCAAGGCCGAGGCGCTGGCGCTGATCAAGGGGTTGCGTTACGGCAACGATGACTACTTCTGGATCAACGACAGCCACCCCACCATGGTGATGCACCCCATGAAACCCGAGCTGGACGGCAAGGATCTCTCCGGGGTGGAGGACAAGCAGGGGCTCAGGCTGTTCGTCGCCTTCGCCGATCTGGCCCGGGCCCAGGGCGCGGGGGAGGTGGCCTACTACTGGCCCAAGCCGGGGGTGGACGAACCGGTACGCAAGATCTCCTACATCAAGCGCTTCGCCCCCTGGGACTGGATCATCGGCACCGGCGTCTATGTGGACGACGTCGAGGCCCAGTACCGGGAGGTGCTGCACACCCTGCTGGGGATCGGGCTGGTGCTGGCCCTCCTGCTGTTTGCCGTGGTCGGCCTCATTGTGCGCAGCATCGTCGTGCCCCTCTCCCGCTCGGTCTCGGCCCTTGGCAACATCGCCAGGGGGGAGGGGGATCTGCGGGTACGTCTGCCGGAGTCGGGGCGTGACGAGCTGAGCCAGCTCAGCATCAACTTCAACCTCTTCGCCAGCCAGATGGCGCAGCTGGTGGCCCGCAGCCAGCAGATAGCGGATCAGAACCGGGTGCATGCCCACCAGCTGGCCGAGGTGGTGGAGCGTACCGGCGCCATCGTCACCGGCCAGGAGCAGGATACCCTGCGGGTGGCCAGCGCCATGGAGCAGATGACGGTGAGCAGCCGCGAAGTGGGCCAGCACGCGGCCCAGGCCGCCGACGCGGCGGATTCGGCCCTCAATCTGGCCCAGCATGGCCGCGAGGTGGTGGTCCAGACCCGGGAGTCCATCAGCCAGTTGGCGGACGAGATGGTGGAGACGGTACAGGCGGTGAGCCGCCTTGAGCAGGAGACTCAGCAGATTGGCTCCGTGCTCGACGTCATTCGCGGGGTAGCGGAGCAGACCAACCTGCTGGCCCTCAACGCCGCCATTGAAGCGGCACGGGCCGGGGAGCAGGGGCGCGGCTTTGCGGTGGTCGCCGATGAGGTGCGTACCCTGGCGACCCGCACCCACAGCTCCACCGACGAGATCCGGCAGATGATCCAGCGGCTGCAGGAGGGGGCCGGCAAGGTGGTCAGCGGCATCAGCCAGTTGCAGCAGCTCTCCCGCGCGACGGCGGACAGGGCCGGCGATGCGGATGTCGCCATCAATGCCATCGATGGATCCGTCCACACCATTACTGCCATGAATGGGCAGATTGCCACGGCGGCGGCGGAGCAGAGCCGGGCGGCGGAGGAGATCAACCAGCGGCTGGTGGCCATCACCCAGCTGGCGGCGGATGCCCTGGCCCAGAACCGGCTGACCGAGCAGGCATCCGGGCAACTGGCGCTGGCCTGCGACGAGCTGGGGGCCCTGGTGGCGAAATATCGCATCTGACGGCCTTTATCCCCGCTTTTTCGGGATAAGGCTTGAGTCTGGGGGGCTTTTGGGACACCATCTGCCCCATTCTCGGCCAGCCCTGGCCGACAGCCTGCCATTGCTTTGCAAGAGAGAGACCCCATGAGCAAACTAACTGACAATCTTGACGCCAATTTCCAGCTGTTCATCGAAGAAGTCCGCGAGTCGGGTCAGGTGTGGGGTCTGCGCTACGGTGAAGACTGGGTGGTGTGCCGCTCCGCCGAGTTCGAAGATGCGGACGTGATGCCGCTCTGGTCCGCCGAAGGAGATGCCCGCCTGCACTGCGTGGACGAGTGGGCGGATTACGAGCCGGAAGTGATCGAGCTCGAAGAGTTCCTGGACATCTGGATCAACGATCTGGACGAGGATGACGTGCTGGTCGGCCCGAACTGGAACGCCGATCTGGAAGGTCAGGAGCTCGAGCCCATCGAGCTGGCCAAGGCGCTGGTGGAACTGGACGCCTGAGTCAGCCGACCTGCCGGATTGTGATGAACCGGCCCCCTTCGGGGGGCCGGTTTTTTTATGGCCGCCATGGGCCATGAAAAGGTGATTTGCCTTTGCACCCGTCCCGGGGATGGGTCATCATCAACCCTTTGCCGATCGGGAGGTGCCATGTTTGTCTTTGACGTGACCACGAAGGCGGGGGCGCAGGGGAGGATCCAGGTACAGGCGCTGGACTGGAGCCAGAGCGGCCCGGTGAGCTTTCAGTGTGACAGCGACGAGCTGGCCCTGGTGCTGCTGAGCGGGTGCCGCTGCGATGCCGTGGGGTACTTCAATCTACTGGGGGGCTGCAAGCCGCTCTACGTGGAGCAGTGGCTCACCTATTTGCAGGAGCGTGGCCAGCTGGAGAAGGTCACGGCCCGCCAGGAGAGCCCGTCCCAACCCGATTACCTGACCCGGGCCGGGCTGGCGGATGACGAGCTCAATGCCCTGCTCGGCCAGATCTACAAGGTGGCCGGGTTCAACCGCCTGCAGATCAACCGCTACCTCAAGCATCGCCACAACCCGACCATGCTGGCGACCCGTTACGATCAGAAGGAGCTGGAGCGTTATCGCCAGCTCAACGACATCATTCTGACCCTGTTGAAGCTGAAACCGTCTCCGTGAAGATCCCCATCTGACCGATCTCCGGCCCCAGCTCTTGGGGTCGGGCGATGAGGTAGCCCTGCAAGCCGTCCACATACATGCTCTGCAGCATCTGCTTCTGGCCTATCTGTTCCACCCCTTCCGCGATCACCAGGCAGCCCATGCGATGGGAGACGTCGACGATCATCCGCACGAACTGCTGATTGGTGAGATCCTGCTCCAGCTCGGTGATGAGACCGGGGTCCAGCTTGATGTAGTCGGGTTTGAGCTCGCGAAACAGGCTGAAGGAGCCGATCCCCTTGCCGAAGTTGCAGATGGCCGAGCGGCTGCCGTGGCGCCTGAGCAGCTCGAACAGCCGCCTGGACCCGGTCAGGTTGCGCTCCAGGTGCTCCTCGTCGAGCTCGAACACCAGGTTGGCCCCGATGTCGGGGTCTTTTTGCAACTGGTGATCCAGCCAGATGAGAAAGGCGCTGTTTTGCAGCAGGGAGCCCGGCAGGTTGAGACCCCATCGGCTGTTGTGGCCTCCGAAGGCGCGGTATTGGCGGATGACGTGGCGGATCACCATCTGGGTCAGGCGCAGTACCATGTCCAGCCGCTGCGCCATGGCGAGCAGGGTATCACTTGGCAGCACGGTGCCGTCGCTGCTGCAAAAGCGGGGATAGATCTCGTGATAGGCGAGCATGCCGCGATGCAGGGGCTGGATAGGCTGGCAGGTGAAGCTGATGCTCTCCTGCTCCAGCAGATCGGTCAGCACCTGGGTCCAGTGACGCTGACCCTGCACCTCGACCACCTCGTCGTTCTGCTGGATGGCCCAGCCATTGACCACCTCTGTCTGGGCACGGGCCAGCGCGAGATCCGCCCGGGCCAGAATGGCCTCTATCTTCTGCTCGCTGCTCAGGCGGGTCATGCCCGAGTAGGCGGCACTCTCGAGCTCGTGATCGTGCTGATAGCGATCGAAGGCGAGCTTCAGATCCCGTCCCAGCAGATGGGGCGGGATCTGGGCCAGGGGGGGCAGCAGGACGGCAAAATCGGCCCCCGAGATGCGATAGACCCGGTGGCCCGGGAAGCGGCTGACGGTGTGGCTGATGAGGGCGGCGATGTCCCGGATGTAGGCATCCCCGGACTGGAAGCCGCGCTGGGCGTTGAGGGTCCCGAGCTCGGTGGCGCGGATGAGCACCAGGATGGCGGTCTGGGTGTTTTCCTGTTGCAGCAGCTCGGTCAGATCGCGCCGGAAGGCGTGGCGGTTGCCAAGGCCCGTCATCTCGTCCCGGGTCGCCTGATTGTGCAATTCGGTGATCTGGCGGTGGGCATCGATCTCGGCCTCATTGAAGGACGCAAGGAGCTGGCGCAGAGCCGTTTGTGCCTGTACGCTGTCGAGCATGGCGGGATCCCGCTGCTGCAGCGCCAGCAGCCAGCGTTGCTCCTGCCTTGTCTTTTCCCCACGGCGCACGCTGTGGGTGAGAAAGAGCAGCAGGGCGAATCCCGTCAGGGTGGTCATCAGGACCAGCAGCAGGGTGAGCGGTGAGGCGGGGGGGGCGAGCAGCACTCCCTGCAACAGCAGCATGGGAATGCAGACCAGTGCGCTGACCAGCAGCAGGTTTCCCTCATGTTTATTCAACATCGTTTCATCCTTGATGATGTTCATGATGTAGAAATTCTAACCAAGTCGCTGGCGCAAAACATGAGTACTCACGCAACTCCACGATAAAGCGCCGACGGAATGCAACTAAATGTGAGTGAAAACACTTTCATGGTCTGTAAAAAAAGCGAAGATGGGTTGAAAACAGCCCCAACAGAGCAGAGGTAGATATGTTGCTAGAACCCGTAGACACCGCCAAAGCACGGCAACTATTGAATCAGAGTATGGCCTTGGTGCTCGCAGGGGGACGGGGCAGCCGCCTGAAGCAGTTGACCGATAACCGCGCCAAGCCCGCCGTCCACTTTGGCGGCAAATTCCGTATCATCGACTTCGTGCTCTCCAACTGCATCAACTCCGGCATCCGCCGGGTGGGTGTGGTGACCCAGTACAAGTCCCACAGTCTGTTGCGTCACCTGCAATCGGGCTGGTCTTTCCTGCGCTACCAGATGAACGAGTTCATCGACTTGCTGCCCGCCCAGCAGCGGGTGGACGAGGTGCACTGGTATCGCGGCACCGCAGACGCCATCTACCAGAACGTCGACATCATCCGTGACTACGGTCCCAAGTACATCGTGGTGCTGGCGGGGGATCACATCTACAAGATGGACTACGCCGCCATGCTGCTGGATCACGTGCGCCTCGGCGCCAAGGTGACGGTGGCCTGTATCGAGGTACCACGCTGCGAGGCATCGGCCTTCGGCGTGATGGACATCGACGAGCAACGCAAGATCCGCGCCTTCGTGGAGAAACCGGCCAATCCGCCCGCCATGCCGGGCTGCGAGGATCGCTCGCTGGCCTCCATGGGCATCTACATCTTCGAGGCGGAGTACCTCTACCAGTTGCTGGAAGAGGACATCCACAACCAGGAGTCCAAGCACGACTTCGGCATGGACGTGATCCCGCGCATCGTGGGAGAGGGCAAGGCCTTTGCCCACCCGTTCAACATGTCCTGTGTCGGGGCCAAGGAGGGGCAAAAACCCTACTGGCGCGACGTGGGGACCCTGGATTCGTTCTGGGAGGCGAACATGGACCTTGCCTCCGTGGTGCCCGAGCTCGACATCTATGACGAGAACTGGCCCATCTGGACCAGCCAGAACATGTCGCCACCGGCCAAGTTCGTACAGGACAGAAACGGCCAGCACGGCATGACCATCAACTCCATGTTCGCGGGGGGCTCCATCGTGAGCGGCTCCTTCGTGCTCAACTCGGTGCTGTTCACCAACGTGCGGTTGCACTCCTTCTGTACCCTGGATCAGGCGGTGATCTTCCCCGGGGTCGAGATCGGGGCTGGTTGCCGCTTGCGCCGGGTGGTGGTGGACAAGGGGTGCCAGCTGCCAGACGGCCTGGTGGTGGGGGAGAACGCGGACGAGGATGCACGCCGCTTCTACCGCTCCGAGCAGGGCATCGTGCTGGTGACCAAGCCGATGCTAGCCAAGCTCGGCTAACTTCGTCGACACAGACAAAAAAAGGTTCATCGCGGCTTTCCGGGGAAGGCCGCCTTGATTTTCAGAAAAAAGTATTCTGAGTCCCTAAATCCATATGCCATGCGCTTTATCACTTTGATCTTGTTGT
>NZ_JAPCIZ010000105.1:0-9538 GCF_027707725.1 Aeromonas sp. QDB25
CCGATCCAGAATTGGAAGCCTGCCCTGAATCGCTTTATTATCGAGTTCGGAGATCGCCTGAACGGTCACCTGTAATGGAGTGGGCAGTTACACAGAATCATTTACAGGCTCTGAGCTTTTGATGCCGTCATATACCAACAGTCATCGTAGTTTGGAAATAATCCAACAGCATCACGCTTTTTTCTAACGCGTGATACACAAAAAATGAATCCGTTAAGAGCTTCTCGATGAATGCTTGCGCGTGTGTCTCGTACCCTGAGTATTTGCCCAGTATTTTCAACAATGTGAAGATGTTCTATCGCTGCGCTCATGCTCCCTAGGATTCGTGGATGGTTCTCATCGCCCCCTACGCTGATTGCCCCCTGAAGTATGAAATTGAACCACTTTGGTTCAATATCAACTGTTCCATCAAAATTTAGTACAAAAGAGTGTTTACCTTCGCCATCATCGACGATTTGAGCACTTTCTATATCTCTATACTCATACAACGTGCCCAATTTTATTGTTTTTCCAATTTTCAAGTTGTCCTTTGCGTAGCAATTTTTTGCGAGAAGCATCCCCATCACTCCATTCTTGACCGGGGCAAGCATCCCCCAAATCGTATTTTCGATGACTTTTTAATATCACAAGCTCAACTTCTATTCACCCAAAAACTCTGTCATATGACCTATGCGCCTGAAGACTATTTCCCGGTGGCGCCGGAATTTGAGCGACACGGGGAATGGGTCCCGCTGATCCACGACTGGTGTGGTGGTTACCTGGGAGGTCTTGAGCTGGCCCCGTGGCCCGCGCTACCTGCTCCTGAAGCTGCCGCACTGGCGATGATATCTGAACCCCTGGAGAAGATGCCTACATCGCTCGAAGCGCTCAGCAATGAACACCTGCAAGAACAAGCCACCAAGGCCCGCTTTGCCGCTCGTATCCTGCATGCCCACTTTCTGGCGCAACGCAGCGAGCGCCCGGCACGTTCTCAACCAGTGGAGGCACCCATCAAGATTGGCCGTAACGAGCCGTGCCCCTGTGGCAGCGGCAAGAAGTACAAGCAGTGCTGTTTGCACCTGGCTCTTGATCAAGAGTCGCCGGACGCTGTAACAGGAGAACGCCACCTTGCCCGGATCCCCCCTGCTCGCTTGCCGCGGGCTCAACCTCACCCGGGGCAATCGCCTCATCCTGGACAACCTGGATCTCGACCTGCATGGGGGCAGCCTGACTGCCCTGCTCGGCCCGAACGGGGCGGGCAAGAGCTCGCTGCTCAAGTGCCTGACCGGCGAGCTGGCCTATGAAGGCAGCATTTCCCTGTTCGGCCGCGAGCGGCAGGGCTGGGCCGGCGACGCCCTGGCCCACAGGGTCGGGGTGCTGCCCCAGAGCTCGTCCTTGAGCTTCCCCTTCCTGTGCGAGGAGGTGGTGGCCATGGGGCGGCTGCCCCACAGCGAGCCCGCCAGCCGCCGCGACCAGATAGTGCGGGCCGCCATGACCCATGCCGGGGTCGAGCACCTGGCGGGTCGCCTCTACCCCGGCCTCTCCGGCGGGGAGCGCCAGCGGGTGCAGTTCGCCCGGGTACTGGCCCAGATCTGGCAGGAGCCGTCGCCGGGACGGCTGCCCGATCCCGAGCAGCCGCGGCTGCTGCTGCTCGACGAGCCCACCTCGGCCCTCGATCTCAAGTACCAGCACCAGCTGCTCACCATGGCCCGCGCCCTGGCCACCCGCAATACCGCCGTGCTGGTGGTGCTGCACGACCTCAACCTGGCGGCGCGCTACGCCGATCGGCTGGTGATGCTGGAGCAAGGGCGCCTGATGGCGGACGGCTCCCCGAGCGAGGTGCTCACGCCGGCGCTCATCGCCCGTCTCTACGATTATCCCGCCCAGGTCATCCACCACCCCGAGACGGGGCAGCCCATGGTGGTGTGATGCCGGGCGCATCGTCCTTCCTATCCACGACTATCCCGCCCAAGTCATTCACCACCCCGAGACGGGGCAGCCCATGGTGGTGTGATGCCAGGCGCATCGCCCTCCCTCTTCACGACTACCCCGCCCAAGTCATTCACCACCCCGAGACGGGGCAGCCCATGGTGGTGTGACTGGCCGGCATATTGATGAGATTAACAAACAAACAGAGCGCCCTCGGGCGCTCTGTTTGTTTGCAAAGTGACGGGTGACTCAGGCTATCTGGTAGCGGCCCGGCTTGTGATTGAGTGTCAACACCAGGTTACAGATGATGGCCGCGACCACGGAGAGCGCCAGCAGCCAGGGGGAGACCACGAAGAAGGAGGCGATGACGATGGCGCAATCAAGCCCCATTTGCAGCTTGCCAGCACGGACGCCGAACTTGTCCTGAATAAACAGCGCCAGGATGTTGAAGCCCCCCAGGCTCGCCTTGTGGCGAAACATGATGAGCAGCCCCATGCCGATCAGGGTGCCACCGATCAGGGCCGCATAGACGGGCTCTATCTTGCCTATCTGCAGCACGGCGTTGAGGTGATCCGTCATGAAGGAGACGGTGGCCACGGCGGCGAAGGTATTGAGGGTGAAGCGCGGCCCCATCCTGAGCCAGGCCAGGGCGTAGAACGGCAGGTTCATGGTGAAGAACAGCAGGCCGAAGCTCAGGCCTGTGACCTGCTGCAACAGCAGCGCCAATCCGGCGGTGCCGCCGGTGAGCAGACCGACCTGATGAAACAGGAAGATGCCGAGGGAAACGAAGCCTGCCGCGGTCAGCAGGGCGAGCACATCCTCATAGAGCGGATGGGCCGAACGGGGGGTGTTGTCCATAACCTTATGTCCAGTAGCGAAGTGAAAAGAGTGTCTGAGGCCCGATGACGGGCGCGAGCCCCGTGAGTCGGGACTTCGTTATGGTCACAGTGTCCATTTTGAGTGACCCGGATCACAAGTACGGGACCGAATGCGCCGAAATGGTGCGCGTCAGCGCCGCGTTACAACCCTTGCACCAAAATATGTCATGCCCTCTCCCCTCCCAGCCTGAAGATAACCTGAAAAACCCAGGGTATCTCGCTGTCAGCGAGTCAGAATCGTTCTAAAATGACCCCCTTGCCACTGGCTGCGGAGCGACAGCAGATGAGAGTCAGCGTATTCGGAATAGGTTATGTGGGACTGGTTCAGGCCGCCGTACTGGCCGAGATGGGCCACAGGGTGACCTGTGTGGATGTGGACGCAGCCAAAGTCGAGCGGCTGAGAGCGGGTATCATCCCCATCTTCGAGCCCGGCCTCGCCCCCCTGGTACAGACCAACCACCAGGCAGGCCGTCTGCTGTTCACCACGGATGTGGCCGAGGGGGTGGGTTTTGCCGAACTCATCTTCATCGCGGTCGGCACCCCGCCGGATGAAGATGGCTCAGCCGATCTCAAGCACGTGCTGGCGGTGGCCGGTACCATAGGTCGACTGATGCAGAGCGGCAAGGTGGTGATCAACAAGAGCACAGTGCCGGTCGGCACCGCCAACCGGGTGCACCAGCATATCGCCGCCATCCTTGCAGAGCGCGGGGTCGACCTCCCCCTCGAGGTGGTCTCCAACCCGGAGTTTCTCAAGGAGGGGGCCGCGGTGGCCGACTGCCTGCGGCCGGATCGCATCATCATCGGCACCGGCTCGGCCCACGCCATGTCTCTGCTTGAGGAGCTCTATGCCCCCTTCAACCGCAATCGGGATCGCATCATCCAGATGGACGCCCGCAGCGCCGAGCTGACCAAGTATGCCGCCAACGCCATGCTGGCCACCAAGATCTCCTTCATGAACGAGATGGCCACCCTGGCGGAGAAGCTCGGCGCCGACATCGAAGAAGTACGCAAGGGCATAGGCGCCGACCCGCGCATCGGCCACCACTTCATCTATCCCGGCTGCGGCTATGGCGGCTCCTGCTTCCCCAAGGACGTCAAGGCGCTGATCCACACTGCCAGCGAGGCAGGCTGCGATGCCCCCCTGCTGCATGCGGTGGAACGGGTCAACGACGGCCAGAAGCACAAGCTCATGGCCCGCCTGCAGCAGCACTTCGGCAGCGATCTGACGGGACGGACCTTCGCCCTCTGGGGCCTGGCCTTCAAGCCCAACACCGACGACATGCGCGAGGCACCGAGCCGGGTGCTGATGGAGGCGATCTGGGCCGCTGGCGGCAAGGTGCAGGCGTTCGATCCCGAGGCAATGACCGAGGCCCAGCGTCTCTATGGCCTGCGGGACGATCTGACTCTGTGCGGTACTCAGGAAGCGGCCCTCAAGGGAGCCGACGCCCTGCTCATCTGCACCGAATGGCAGCAGTTCCGCGCCCCGGACTTCGAGCTGATACAGCGTACCTTGAAACAGGCCGTCATCATCGACGGTCGCAACCTCTATGATCCGGCCCGCCTGCACCAGCGCGGCTTTACCTACTACGCCATCGGCCGGGGCGACAGTCTGGCCACCGGACTGCACAAGGAGCAACGGCAATGAAATATCTGGTCACCGGTGCCGCCGGATTCATCGGCTTCCATGTGGCGCAGAGGCTCTGCCACGACGGTCATCAGGTGGTCGGCATCGACAATCTCAACGACTACTACGAGGTGAGCCTGAAGGAGGCACGCCTCGCACGGCTCAGCCCCCTGCCCGGCTTTCGCTTCGAGCGCTTGGATCTCGCCGATCGGGTCGCCATGGCCGAGCTGTTCGCGCGCGAGCGGTTCGAGCGGGTGATCCACCTGGGTGCTCAGGCCGGGGTGCGCTATTCCCTCGACAACCCCTTCGCCTACGCCGACAGCAACCTCACCGGCACTCTCACTGTGTTGGAGGGATGCCACCATCACGGGGTCAAGCATCTGGTCTACGCCTCCTCGAGCTCGGTGTACGGCCTGAACGAGCAGATGCCGTTCAAGACCTCGGACGGGGTGGATCACCCTGTCTCCCTCTACGCGGCGAGCAAGAAGGCTAACGAGCTGATGGCCCACTCCTACTCCCACCTCTACGGCCTGCCCACCACGGGTCTGCGCTTCTTCACCGTCTACGGCCCCTGGGGTCGGCCCGACATGGCGCTGTTCAAGTTCGTGCGCGCCATCCTCAAGGGGGAGCCCATCGATATCTACAATCAGGGCCAGCTCAGTCGGGACTTCACCCATATCGACGACATAGTGGAGGGCATAGTGCGCATCGCGGACCGGCCGCCGGTCGGCGACCCGAACTGGCAGGGGCAGACCGATACCAGCCCGGCCCCCTACCGCCTCTTCAACATCGGCAACGGCAGCCCGGTGCGGCTGCTGGACTTCGTGGAGGCCATCGAGACTGCGCTCGGCAAGCCGGCGATCCGCAACCTGCTGCCCATGCAGCCCGGCGACGTGCTCGCCACCTGGGCCGACACCGAGGCGCTGTTCGAGGCGACCGGTTATAAACCCAAGATGGCGCTGCAAGAAGGGGTAGAGAGCTTCGTCGCTTGGTACAAGGCGTATTACCAAGTCTGACCGCGCCGAGAGATCTGACGATGAAGAGGGGCTGCCAATGGCAGCCCCTCTGTTTATCCGACTTATCCGTCTGCTGTCCGGGCTCAGGGCCCGGGGGTATAGCTGAAGGGCTCTATCTGTGGACTGAGACCGCGGCACTCCGGCTTGAGGGCATCCGCGCCAGCCAGCAGCCAGTCGGTGCGATGACGGTTGCCGAGGTTCGTCATCCGCACCGCATCGAAACACACCGTCATGATGTCGGCCGAGCCCAGCACATGGCGCCTGGGCCCGGCCGCCACCCAGGCCGCCGCCTCCCGGGCCTGCTCCCCGTCCCCCAGCAGGTAAGGATAATGGCGCACGGGTTGTAGAGCGAACAGCAGGTGCTGCTCCTTGAAGCCGGCCAGCAACAGCTCGTCGCCCACAGGCACCTGCTGCGCCGCCAGCGCCATCACCCCCTCCGGGGTGCGCATGTCGTTGAGCTTCACGCAGATCCAGCTGGAGTAGATCAGCCAGCCCACCGCCAGCGAGCAGAAGATGGCTGTGAGCGGTGCCCGGCGCAGCAAGGCGTTGAGCAGCAGCAACGCCGCCCCCATCGCCAGCAGGGGCAGCCAGGGCGCCGGGCCCAGATCCCCCAGCTTGCTCGCCAGCTTGGCGCTGAATGCCAGCGCCCCCGCCCCGCCCAAACAGATGATCCCCAGCAGCCAGCCGAGCCCGCCCAGCAGGCGCGCGGGCCAGACCCGCGCCAGCAGCTCGGCGACGAAGGGAGCCGTCAGCAGGGCCAGCGCCGGCGTGCCCGGCGTGACATAGACGCCGCGCTTGCCCGGCGACACCGAGAAGAAGACGATCACCAGCACCAGGTAGCCGAGCAGCAGGATGATGCGCTTGTCCTGCCCCAGGATGGCCTTGCGCCACGCCACCACCAGCCAGGGCAGCAGCAGGGAGACCGGCAGCCAGAACGGCGGGATCACCGAGGTGAGGTAGTACCAGAACGGTTTGACGTGATGCCAGGCGTTGGCATAGCGGGTCACCGTCTGGCGCAGCAGTATGTTGTCCCGGTAGGCCTGCAGCACGGGATCGCCGCTCTGGGCCACGGCGAGCAACATGGGCACCAGCCACAGGCCGATGGCCAGCAGCATGAACAGCGGCCCCGCCAGCCCCTTGAGCCAGTCGCTCCTGGAGGCGGCACGGATCTTCTCGCGGTGGGTCCAGATCGCAGGGATCAGGATTAGCAAGGCCAGCAGCCCCACCCCCTTGGTGATGATGCCAAGCCCGGCGGCGAACCAGCCGAGCCAGTACCAGCGCCAGCCGCCACCGCAGAGCAGGAAGCGGACGAAGCCGTAGACGCCGAGGGTGATGAAGAAGGTGACCAGCGCATCGATCTGCGCCGTCTTGGCCTGCAGGGTGAACTGGAGGGTAAACAGCAGCAACAGCCCTGCCAGGAAGCCCACCGAGGGGTTCCACAGGCGGCGGCCCATGTCCCACACCAGCGTGATGGTCAGCAGACCCGCCAGCAGGGAGGGCAGCAGAAACGCCACCTTGATGGAACCGGTCAGCAGATACCCCAGTGCTATCCCCCACATAAACATGGGGGGTTTGTCCGGGTAGATCTCGCCACCGCGCATGGGGAAGAGCCATTGCCCGCTCTCCACCATCTCCTTGGCGATCAGGGCGAAGCGCGGCTCGTCGGCGGGCCAGGGATCCCGCAGCCCGAGGCCGGCCCCCAGCACCACCAACGCGATCAGCAGCAGCCAGCCGAGAGATCTTTGATTGAGCAGGAAACGGTCATTTACCATGACGAGCCTCATAGTCGTTGACGACCTTGTCCCGCTTCCAGCCTCTGTGCTGGATATCCAGATAGAGGCTGTAGAGCGCGGTAAAGGTGGGGAAGAGGTTCTGCAACACGCCGACCGAGTCCTGTTTGGGCGAGAAGACGAAGTAGCTCAGGGTCATCAGGCTGCCGAGCACGCTCATGTACCAGAACAGGCGCGGGATCACCGGCTTGCCGGCGCGCTTGGAGGCGACGAACTGCACCAGCCAGCGGCCGCCGAACATCAGCGCCCCTGTGTAGCCGATGATCTTCCAGCCCGTCACATGCAGGCCAGTCCAGTCGAACCAGGTCAGCTCCATGGAGAGCAGGGCATCGATCATCGCCATCCTCCCAGGTGCAACCCGCCGACATGCAGGGCAAGCTCATCCCGGTCCAGCCAGATCGACGGCATCGAAAGCAGGGCATCGATCACTCCAATGTCTCCCTGATCTCGACCACCTTGGAGCGGCGCTGCAACCACCAGACGCCGACCACGTCCACCAACCCGACCCAGAGCCGGTTCCAGACGCCATATTTGGAGACACCCGCCTGCCTGGGTCTGTGGTTGACCGGCCAGGGGGACATGCGGCCACCCTGGGCCTGGATCAGGGCCGGGATGTAGCGGTGCATATGGTTGAAGCCGGGCAGGCGCAGATACCAGTCACGGCGCACCACCTTGAGGCCGCAGCCGGTATCCGGGATGCCATCCCGCAGCAGCAGATCGCGAAAACCGTTCGCGAGTTTGGACGAGAGGCGCTTCACCCAGTCATCGCGCCGATTGACGCGATGGCCGATGAGCCCGACCTGGTGCTTGTCCGAGGCGAAGCGACGCCTGGCCTCCTCCAGCATGGCGGGAATGTCGGCCGGATCGTTCTGACCATCGCCATCCAGCACCACCAGCCAGTCACCGCGGCCGTGGCGCACGCCACTCAGTACCGCCATGCTCTGGCCGACGGCCCTCGCATGACGCACCACCTGCAGCGCGGGGAATTGCGCCTTCAGACCGCAGAGCAGGGCGTAGCTGTCATCCTCGCTGCCATCGTCCACATAGATCAGCTCGTAGCTGTATTTCCCCGCCAACGCGGCATCGATCTCGCCGATGAGGGGGGCCAGATTGTCCCGCTCATCCTTGGCGGGCACCACGACAGAGACCTCGATTGAATCAACCATATGCGCTTCCCAATCATGACGAAGGATGCAATCGGTTCGATTGCGCCCCCCATTTCTATTTTATCGACAAGCTGACTAACATCATGCAAATACAAGGCGTTAGGCAGCAAGATCGGCAGTCTATTGCCACAAAAATAATAAATCTATCAATTTGAATTGTGCCATGGAGAAGAGGATCGCGAAGTGCAGCCACCTGGCGTTCGTCGCCAGAGTCTTTTCCTTCTCTGCCAAAAGTTCCATACCGTTTTCATCTCTGATGGCCGAACACATAACCAGATGTTCCATCTCCTGGCTGGCAACCCCCCCATATCGCACCTATATCTTGCGGATACGAAAGACGAGGTATCCATCATGCAGAGACTCTGCACCTGGAGCTGGGGACTCCTGCTACTGCTTGTCACACCATCCTCCCATGCCGATGCCTTTCGCCAGGCCCCGAAGGCGATGAGCGCCCTGCGTCAGGGCCTGTCTCTTGATCAGATCTTGATCCCCTGCGCCATCAGATCCTTGGCGGCAAGAAAGCCATCCAGTTTACTTTGCAGGGCTTCCCAACCTTCCCAGAGGGCGCCCCAGCTGGCAATTCCGGTTCGCTTGCTGTCCATAAAACCGCCCAGTCTAGCTATCGCCATGTAAGCCCACTGCAAGCTACCTGCTTTCTCTTTGCGCTTGCGTTTTCCCTTGTCCAGATAGCCCAGTAGCTGACATTCATCCGGGGTCAGCACCGTTTCTGCGGACTGGCTTTCTACGTGTTCCGCTTCCTTTAGCAGCCCTTGCGCCCTGAGTGCTTGCGGCAGCGTGAAGCTTTCTCTGAGCTGTAACAGCCTGACCGCAACAAACGAGAGGATCGAGACCATCCGCTCCAGATTATCCGGCTCCTCCATGCGTTGCCTCTCGGCTCCTGCTCCGGTTTTCCATGCCTTATGGAACTCCTCGATCCGCCAGCGATGGGTATAAATGTCGATGACGCGCAAGGCTTGGGCTAGCGACTCGACCGGTTCGCTGGTCAGCAACAACCATTTCAACGGGGTCTCACCCTTGGGCGGGTTCATATACAGGACCTTAAGAAAACACTTCATTTGAAATTCCTTCTAAGGTCCTGTTCTGTATCGATTTTCGCTGCTTGGTTCGACGGGCATTTTTCGCCAAGTAAACGGCA